>JAKJHA010000196.1 GCA_022704125.1 Verrucomicrobiota bacterium
CGATCTGGTTGGGCGCAGCATCGCGCGTGACGCTGACCGTACTGGAAAACTTTGTGCCGTGGGTTGACGCGGATCTCGCCGTCGGCAGGATCGACCGCGCGTGGGACACAGTCTACTTGCTCCAACAGATGGCGGCCCGCGAAGAGGCTCGCGCACAAGCCATCCTCAACGGGCAGGCCACCGATTTCCCTGTGCCGCGCTATGCGACCAGTCCGCTCGAAATCTCGCGTGCGCAGACCATCGGGACGCGACGCCACCCAGACGGACGGACCGAGCGCGGACCGGTTCTATTCACCGGTTACGGGCACTTCAGCCAAGTCAGAAAAGATGTCGAGAAACTCCCCGGATACGGCTGCAACATCATTCAGGTCGAATTCGGGCCGCACTCCGTCCTGCCCCAAGAGGATGAAACCAGCGATCGCGCGATCAATGAATTCCTGGCCCTCTGCGACCGTGCCGCGCAGGCGAATGTCTCCGTGAATCTACTGCTCAGCCCGCACTATTTTCCGCAATGGGCGCTCAAGAAGTGGCCGGAGCTTGCCGACTGCCGTGGCGGCTTTTTCAACTTTTGCGTCCATGATCCCCGCGCGCGCGCTGTCCTTGAAAAATCGCTGAGGCAGGTGATTCCCCGCGTGATGAACCATCCCGCGCTGCACTCGGTCTGTCTGAGCAACGAGCCGATCTGCGTCGATCTCTCCGCCTGTCGGATCACGGCGAAAACATGGCCTGCCTGGCTAGAAAAGCGTCACGGAACCATCGCCGCGCTCAACGTGCGCTGGAACACGACGTATGCCGACTTCGCGTCGATCCCGGTGCCCGCGCCGGCCTTCGAGGCGACGCCCGCCTGTCTCGACTTCATCCGTTTCAATAGCGAGACCTTTGCGGACTTTCACCGTTGGATGGCCGATCTGGTTCACGAGATGGCACCTAATTTGGCCGTTCATGCCAAGATCATGATGGGCGCACACTTTCACAAGACCTTGCACGGGGTCTGGTCTGTCGATCCCGAAGCCTTCGCCGCACTGAGCCAGTATAACGGTAACGACACCTACTGCATGTATAACAAGACAGGTGGCATGTGGAACAACGGCTGGCGGCACTGCCAAGCGGGCTACGACTACCAGCGGAGCATGGCCGATCTGTCGGTCGTTAATTCCGAAAACCACCTCATTGACGACCGCGATGTGAGCGTTATTCCACCGGCCCACCTCTATGCAACGCTGTGGCAGAACGCGATTCACGGGCAGAGTGCCACGACGATCTGGGTATGGGAACGGTGCAACGATGATGTGAGCGATCTGGCGGGATCGATCCTCCACCGTCCTGACTGCGTGGAGGCTGTGGGGCGCTGCGGCCTCGACCTCAATCGCTTGGCGCACGAAATCGCCGCGATCCAAAATCTCGCGCCTGAGGTGGTGTTGCTTTGGAGCCGATCGTCACTCGTACTCGGAACCGATCACGCGCCCGTTTTGAATGACACGTACGAAGCGGCTAATTTCTTGGGGCGTCCGCTCGGCTTCGCAAGCGAACGGAAACTGGAGGAAGCGGCGCGTACCGGTGTGTTGCCGCGACCGCTCGACACGGCCAAGGTGCTGCTGCTGCCGCAGGTGACCCACCTGCCGGACGCGGCACGCGAAGGCATCGAAAAACTGCGCGCGGCCGGCGTGCATGTCGTGACGATCGGGGCTGTGCCGACGCACAATGACTGCAACCAGACGCGGGACATTCAGAATCTAGAAACGCTGGCCAAACCGCGTGACGCGCGCGCACTGTTCCCGCTGCTGACGGCACGTGCCGCTGCATGGGGACTGCCGCCCACGCCGCAGGTGACCGATACCGCAGGACAACCCCTCTTCGGCGTTGAGATCCGCTCGGCCCCCTATCAATCCGGCGTGGTCGCTTCGGTCTGCAACCACCTGCGCGAACCGCAATCCATCTCGATCGAGGGACTGCCTGCCGGCAGTCGGACCGATCTGATCACCGGTCGCACACTTGGCGACACCATCACTGCCGAACCGATGGTGCCCTTGCTCATCAGGGCACCCGGCAAATAGTCGCGACGAAGCGTTACGCCTGACCCATCGCGCTGAACTTTTCGTAACGCTGCGCCACGAGGGTCTTCAGTGGCACCGCGCACAGGGCGTCCAGATTTGCGAGCACCGCCTTCTTGACCGCTGCCGCCGTAGCGGCGGGATCGATATGGGCGCCGCCAGTCGGTTCCGGCACAATGGCATCGATGATGCCCAGTTTCTTCAGCGATTCGGCCGTAATCTTCAAGGCCTCAGCGGCTTGCGGTGCCTTGCTGCCGTCACGCCACAGAATCGAGGCGCAGCCTTCCGGTGAAATCACGGAGTACACGGCGTTCTGTAACATCAGAATGCGATCGCCTACGGCGATTCCCAGCGCGCCACCGCTGCCGCCCTCACCCGTGACCACCACAACGATCGGGGTCTTGAGCGTAGCCATAAACTCTAGGTTATGGGCGATCGCCTCGGCCTGGCCGCGGGCCTCGGCCTCGCTGCCCGGATAGGCACCCGGCGTATCGACAAAGCTGACCACTGGCAGGCTGTACTTTTCGGCGAGGCGCATCAACCGCATCGCTTTGCGGTAACCTTCCGGGTTCGCCATGCCGAAGTTGGCTTCGATATTCTCTTCCACACCGCGTCCCTTGCGGTGGCCGATCAGCATCACCTTGCGTCCGCCGATCGTGGCGAAACCGCCAATCAGGGCGCGGTCATCGCCGAACAGGCGATCGCCGTGAAGCTCCACAAAGTCATCGCACATCAGACGGATGTAATCCGTGATGTTGGGGCGTTCCGCATGGCGCGCGATCTGCACAATATCCCATGCCGTCAATTTCTTCTCAGTTTTCTTAGCCATAAACACTCACCTGAAAACGTAATTGGACATTCAAGGGTCGCGGGGTTACCGTCTCAATACCCGGCGTAACGGAGAACCTTCGCGAGGAACGCTTTCAACTCCTTGCGCGGCACAATGTGATCGACGAAGCCATGCGCGAGTGTGTACTCGGCAGTCTGGAAATCATCCGGCAGTTTCTGCTTGATGGTCTGCTCGATGACGCGCCGTCCGGCAAAGCCGATCAGCGCCTTGGGCTCGGCAATGTTGAGGTCGCCCACCATCGCATAGCTGGCTGAGACACCGCCTGTCGTCGGATCGGTCAGGATCGAGATGTACGGCAACCCGGCCTCTTTGACGCGCGCGATCGCCGCACAGGTCTTGGCCATCTGCATCAACGAGACGATACCCTCGTGCATGCGTGCGCCGCCCGAGGCCGACGCGATGATCAGCGGACGTTTCAGCGCAATGGCCTTCTCAGCGGCCAGACGGATACGTTCGCCAGTTCCACTGCCGAGACTACCGCCCAAGAACCTGAAGTCCATCACACCCAACACCACCGCGATCTGCTCAATGGTGGCGGTGCCGGTCAGAATCGACTCACCCACTCCCGTTTTGGCGACCGTGGCCTTGGCCTTATCCACATACGCACCGCTCGAGTCCTCGAAGGAAAGCGGATCGTTGAAACTGACATCGGCGTTCAACTCCTTGAAACTGCCGGCGTCAGTCAACAGCGCCACTCGTTCGCGGCAACTCAAACGCGCGTGATAATTGCAACGAGGGCAGACCTTGTCAGCCGCATCCCACGCTTCTCGCGCGACGTATACCTTACAAGACGGGCACACCGCCCAAATCGCCTCTGTCGGAACACGGGCCGGAGCTTCGGCCGGCTTTTCAAACCATGACATGATTGGAACTCTCCTTATACTCCCAGAACGAGAATGACAATATCAGAAGGAATGTCATCCTAGCAAGCCCACATCGCGTCACATCGCGAACTACATCGTCATCCGCAAACGCCCGCTGCCGGTGACGGTGACCCAGAGGACACGCGCCTCCTTCACGTAGCGGAACTCGATCGGGTTGCCATTCCACAACACACGTTGCGGCGGCTGACCGACGCGCGTGATCAGGATGCGGTATTCTGATTCGGGCCAAGCGGTGACCGTCAATGCCATCGTGCCGTCATCCGCATCGACCTGCCGCACCTCGCCCGGCACATGCACAAGCGCCCCGGAAGCGAGGCGATTCAAAGTATAGAAAGGAACCTTCCCATAAGCCTCCCCCAGATGGGTTTGGAGGGTACCGGGGTTAATGGCTGGCCCGTCGGGGCACTGCGCTTGCAACAGAAAATAATCCGGCAGCAACCCGCAACGACGCTCCGCATCGTCCAGCGGAAAACACATCTGAAGCCCCGCGACCGTCATGCCGCGTGCCAACGTGCGCCACAGTTCGGGCTGCACGCGGTCCACGCGCGCCAGATCTTCCAGTGCCGACCGATAGACCAAGCCGCACCACTGAACAGGCTGACCGATCCAGTTGGGCGCACTCCAATGGGTCGCACCGATCACGCCGATCGTGGCGTACAGACCGACCGGCCCCTCGGTCGGTGGCGCCAGATAAAGCATAGTGACACCGGTCCATGCCCAATAGCGCGCCTGCTCCAGATACGCCTCTTTGCCGCTGAGCAGATAACCCAACACATAGGTACGAACCAGCCTGCCCGCCGCAACGATGTCCGGCGTATGCAGCGGCATCTCCCACGGCTGCGCACCACGCGGCACCTGACCGGCATAATTCGCAGTCATCTTGTCCAACACGGCAAGCGCCGCCGCAATCGCCGCCTCGTCACCGCTCAGCGCGGCCTGTTCCAGCATCTCTTCCGCTGTCATCGCCGTGAAGCCATTGCAATGGTCGCTGCCCAGCGTCGAACCGAAATCCGGCTTGCCGGGCGCTGGCGCGTAACGCCTCCGTCCTTCCGGTATGGATGCCGCCATCTGCGCGGCACGCGGGCCAGCCTGCCGAACCAAGCCCTCAAGATTACCGTAGAGTAAAGCACCGACTGGCCTCTTGGTGTGCGAGATGCCGCCCATGCCATAACGTCCGGGCGGTAGCGCGGCGATCGCCTCGCGCGCCGTATTGGTCAAGCGCGTTTTGAGCGCACTGTCCGTCGTCTGTGCCGCCAGCCAGAGCAGATAGGCAGGCACATCTTCAGCATGCGATACCGGCGGG
>JAKJHA010000197.1 GCA_022704125.1 Verrucomicrobiota bacterium
CTACTCAACCTCCAAATACCTCGACGGGCACGCGGTTTCGCTCGGCGGCATGATCGTGGACGGCGGACGCTTCGACTGGCGGGCAAGCGGCAAGTTCCCAGGATTCACCGAGCCCGACCCCTCCTACCACGGCACCATCTACACCGACGCCTTCGGATCTTCCGCCTTTATCGTCAAGGCCCGCGTCCAACTCATGCGCGACCTCGGCGCGACCCCCTCGCCGATGAATGCCTTTCTGCTCAACCTCGGTATGGAGACGTTGCACCTGCGAATGGAACGCCACTGCCGCAACGCCGAGGCGGTCGCCGCCTTTCTCGAAGGGCACCCCTCAGTTTCCTGGGTCAACTACCCCGGCCTGCCCACTTCAAAGGACGCCGCGCTCGTCAAAAAATATCTGCCGTGCGGTACCTGCGGCGTGATCTCTTTCGGCGTCAAAGGCGGACGGGATGCTGCGGTACGCTTCATGGACAGCCTCAAACTCGCGGCCATTGTCGTGCATGTTGCTGACGCCCGTACTGGCGTGCTGCACCCCGCCAGCACAACCCACCGCCAGCTCACGGATGAGCAACTCGCCGCAGCCGGCATCGGTCCGGATCTCGTGCGCCTTTCCGTCGGCATCGAGAACGCGGCGGACATCATCGCTGACCTCGATCAAGCCCTGATTGCGTGCGATTAACCCACTATAACGAACTTCGGAAACACCATGAAACGTATCGGCATCATCGGCGCAGGACGCTTCGGATCATCACTCGCGGAAAGCCTCGCGGAACACGGTGCGGAGGTTCTGCTGATCGACCAAAACCGTGAAATCATCCAAGAGCTTTCCGAGTTCGTCACCCGCGCCGTCGAGGGCGACGTCACCAATCAGCGCACCTTGGAAGATGCCGGTTTCCAAGAGTGCGATGTCGTGGTCGTAGCCATCGGCAACAACCTCGAAGGCAGCATCATGGCCACCGTGAATTGCAAGGCGCTCGGTGTGCCGACTGTCGTGGCCAAAGCCAACTCCGACGTGCACGGCAAGATTCTCCAGCGCGTCGGTGCCGACATGGTGGTCTATCCCAACCGCGACTCGTCGCACCGCCTTGCGCGTACCCTGCTCTCGAAAGGTTCCGTCGATCTCTTTGAGATTTCCGACGGTTTCAGCATCGCCGAGATCGACGTGCCGGAATCGCTGCGTAACAAGAGTCTGGCCCAAGCCGATGCGCGCAAGCATTTCGGTGTGACGGTCCTCTGCGTGCGACGCCTCGCCGAAGACCCGACCCAACCGCGCACCGTCATCATCCCGACCGCCGACGAGATCATCCAGCCCGACGACAAGCTGCTCATCTTCGGCACAGACAAGAAGATCGACGCACTCGCGCAAGATACCTGACGAGAACTAACAAGACGCTTGTCATCCCCGCCGCGCTACGCTATGGTCTCAGGTATGCAAAACGACACGTCCGCACGTACATTCGTACTGACCCCGATCGAAGCCCGCATCGTCGGTGCTTTGATCGAGAAAGCGCTCACCACGCCTGAGTATTATCCGCTCACGCTCAATGCGTTGCTCGCCGCCTGCAACCAGAAGAACAATCGCGCACCGGTCATGGCGCTTGATGAGCGCACCGTGCAGCAGGGCCTTTACGGCCTCCAAGAGAAACGACTCGCCGAGTGCTTTTCCGGCGCGACGGCGCGCGTCGTCAAATACCGCGAGCGCCTGATCGCCGAACTTGAACTGGACCCCGCCGAGCGTGCGCTGATTTGCGAGCTGCTGCTGCGCGGTCCCCAAACCCCCGGTGAGTTGCGCAGCCGCGCCTCGCGCATGCACCCTTTCGCCTCGCTGGACGAGGTCATGACTACGTTGCAACGCCTTGCAACGCGCGAAGACGGCGCGCTCGTCACCGAACTTCCGCGCCAGCCCGGCCACAAGGAGGCGCGCTTCGCCCACCTGCTGGGCGACCAGCCTCCCGCCTTGGAAGAGCCCGAGGCAGCCGCTGACCCCGCGCCTGCCGCCCCTTCCCGCCTCGACGCGCTCGAAGCGCGCGTCGCCGCACTGGAAGAGCAACTCGCCGCCCTGACGGCAGAGCTGTCGTAAGTCGAGGGAATCGAGAGAATCGACAGAATCGATTGAATCGATTAACTCGAATCCATCGATTCTGTCGACCACATTACCTCAGGAAGAGAACCGAGCCAAGGAGCGTATTGATCGTAAGCTTGCCGTTGCTGAGGAAGAGGTACTTGCTCTCTTCCAACACGTTGCCCTGCTCATCCATCAGCACCAGCGTCGGCTTGGCCCCTACCCAGGTCGCTCCGGTGAAGTCAGCCAGAAGCGTCGAACCACGCGGCACAGGCGTCGGCACCACCACGGTCAACACACCGCTAGGAGCAGCCACCGCGCCGGTCACCACCAGTTTGGCACCGCTTCCGATCGTCAGGCGCTCCAGTCCCAGCACGCCGGCACCGGTTCCGTTGGCGGCCACATTCACTGTCGCTGTGCCTACCGCAACCGTCACGTTACTGGCCACGACCGTATAATCCGCATTGTCCATCGAACCGGCGGCAGGCGACACATTCAGGGTCGCGCCATCTCCGAGATTGAATCCGCCAAGCGAGAACGCGGCGTCGTCCTCGATGAGCAGCGCCGTCAACGCGCCGCTCTGCCCCTCCTCGACCACAACCGTGTTGGCGTAGTCGGTCGATGCCGGCACCGCGTCAACCATCTTGAAGTCACCGACGAACTGCTGGGCGGTTGCGCCGCCGGTTCCGCCGGTGAATCCGACGTATGCACCGCCGCCGCCAAACTTCTCGTACAGGTCCACGATACGCTCCGCCGTGTAGACCTTTTCGCCTTGGGTCACGGTCACGATCAGTTTGACGCCGTCATAGACGACATCCACATCCACACCAGCCACCAGATCAAGCCCATTGATCGCGGTGGAGGTTCCTACTCGGGCACCATTCTCGATCCAACCAATGCTGTCGGCATTGTAGATGTTAAAGAAAATGCCGATCGAAGGCGTGATGCCACTCGCGCCCAGCGCATTACCCGTCGCACCCACCGCCGTGGGTCCACGTCCGTCGTTATGCAGGATGAAGGCCATGCCGTCGGCCGGATTTGCCGCCTTGTCGCCGGTTTCGTAGCGGAAGGAGGCGTACCACGGTAAATGCGGCGCCGCGACCTGCGTGTTGCAGTAGGCGCTGCCAGCTTGGCTGCCCGCATTCGCCGTGAGTTGCAACCACTGGGCATTGTAGCGCGTTGTCCATGTCGCATGCCCATTGCGCGTCCATTCGTTCTGGTCCAGCGGATGCGCCAATTCATTGGTACCCTGTAGGACAGTCGGCTGGATCGCGAGGGTGCCGCCGTTCAAGGCCACGTCACCACCGCCGCCCAACGCGGCGGGCGAGGCAACCCGCACGGTCGCGCCGTTTTCGACGCGTGTCGTGCCGACATAGGTGTTGGCGTTGTTCAGCACCAACGTGCCGGTACCGGTAACCACGAGTTCGCCGTCACCGGTGAGATCGTCCATCAAGGCACTCTGATAGCGCGTGCCGGAAGTCTCGATCTCAACGGTCGCGGTGTTCGTTATGATCGTCGCGTCTCCGAGCGTGGCCCCCGGCGCCACAGTCAACCGTCCGTCGTTGACCAACACCGTGCCGCTGAAGGTACCGACCGACGTGACACGCACTTCGCCCGGCCCGTCCAGCACGATCAGGCCGTTACCCGAGACCGGTCCATCAAGCGTCACCACACCGCCACGGTCGAAGACCAGCGTGCCGTCGTCGTCGATCGCCACACCTGCACCCGTCCCCAGTGCTCCGTTCAGCCCGCCGTCGCCTACGCGCAACGTACCGCCGATCACCGAATAGCTGCCGTTATAGGCGGCGTTATCGCTGGTCAAGGTCAAGGTGCCCGGACCGCCTTTCTGGACAAACGCATCTGATGTCCCGATGAAATCGCCGGCGAAGAGCGTGTCGGTGTCCTGATCAATCGTGACCGCCGCGCCGGCGCTCAGATTCATCGTGCTGCCGACCTCGCCCGACAGCCCGCGCAACGCCGCGCCAGCGAAGAGGATCGACTGCGGCATCAGATTGGTCGTGCCGCCCGGATAGGCAATGAAGGCGCGCAATGCGTTACCGCCGGTGTTTTCACGATAGAGGATATCAATATCGTAGAACCCCGCCGTGAGCGTGATCGCGCCGTAGCGCGCTGTCACGCCCTGATCGTAACCGTTGTTCACGACCAGTTGGCCGTTGATATAGAGCATGCTGCCGTCATCGCTGGCCGTGCCGAAGGCATAGGTGCCGGTCTGGCTGAGGAAGATCTTGCCGAACGCATGGAAGTCATAGAGGTCACCCTGCGCGCCGCCACTTTGCTTGTACCGATCAGGCCATTTTGAGCCGTCCGTGCCGGTGTCGAAATTGGTGCCGAGCATCAGCGAGTTGGTCACATAACTCGGTCCACTTGGGAAGGTTGCGGCGAGGTAGTCGTACCACGCTGCAAGCGACTGGAACTCGCTGTAGTTACCGTCGGCAGCCGTGCGGTCATAGAAGCGCATCTCAAGCCCTGTACGACCGAACACCTCGGCGCCGGTGCCGCTTGCCAGCGAGAGCGTGCCGAGCACGCCCGCACCGTTGGTGAGCACCACACTGCCGACTTGCACGTCCAGCACACCGAAGTAATCGCTATTGCCGGAGTCGAACGTCAGGATTCCCGCGCCCTCTTTCACGACGCGTCCCAGACGGTTCGATCCGAGGAAGCCGCCGCCGAAGGTCATGTCGGCGTCGTCCATCACATGCAACGTGGCCGCGCCCATGTCCGTGAAGCGTACCGCGCCATCCGTACCGGCCAGCGTGCCGATACGCGCCTCGCCCGAGTCTGTCCCGGTGTAGAGCAGATTGTTGGGAAGCTCCCGCAGCGCCACGGCGCCCGGCGGCCTGAACCACACGGTCAGTCCCTGATCCCCCCCCGCCTCGTAAAAGGCGATGGCGATCTGGTGCATGCCGGCCTCCAGTTCGACCTCCGTCACGATGTTGCTGTCGCCCCACGTGTACCCCTGCATGGCGTTGTTGTCGACAACCATCTGCCCGTTGATGAAGACCACGC
>JAKJHA010000198.1 GCA_022704125.1 Verrucomicrobiota bacterium
GATTCCTGCCGTTGCCCGTTGCGGGGGCTTTCCCGGCGCGACCTGCCGCCTTCGCGGCGCGAAGGAACGGACGGCAGCTTCGTCAGCAGCGGATCGTCACTGTGCAGCACCGTGCACTTCAGCTCTTCGCCAATGAACTTCTCAATGTCCGGAATGATAAACGATTCATCTTCATCCGCAAATGAAATCGCGGTGCCGGTGTGCCCCGCGCGCCCCGTGCGCCCAATGCGATGCACGTAATCCTCCGGCTCGTAGGGGAAATCGAAGTTCACAACGAACCCGATGTCATCAACATGCAGGCCGCGCCCCGCGACATCCGTCGCCACCACCGTGCGAATCTTGCCCTCGCGGAAGTCCTCCAGCACACGCAAACGGCGGTTCTGATTCACGTCGCCGCTCAACACCTCGCAACGGACTCCGCGACGCGACAGGCTCTCGGCGACATCGTCGGTGGTGCTGCGGCGGTTGCAGAAGATCAGCATGCGCGACTCCGGATACTGCTGGATCAGGTTGTAGAGCACTGTGAACTTTTCATTCGCCGTGACGACGTAGACGATCTGCTTGACCGTTTTCGTGGTGACTTGCTCCGACTCCACCTCGATCTTGACGGGCGCCTCCATCCACTGCGACGCCAGACGCATCACCGCGTCGTCCAACGTTGCGCTGTACAACATGGTGCAGCGTTTGTCTTTGGGCGGCAGGCGGTTCACGATCGACCGCACATCCGGGATGAATCCCATGTCCAGCATGCGGTCCGCTTCGTCGATGACCAGCGTATCAACCTTCGACAGGTCCACGACGCGCGAGCGTACGAAATCGAGCAGGCGTCCAGGCGTGGCAACCAGCAGATCGACCGGCGCGGCGGTCACCTCGCGCTTCTGACGGTCGTAATCCATACCGCCATAGATGGCCAGCGAGCGCAGGTCGCAGTACTTGCCGATATTGGCAGCGTCCTTGCAGATTTGGATCACCAACTCGCGCGTCGGCGCGATCACCAGCGCGCGGGGTGTGCCGCCTTTTTCATGGCGCGCCTCGGGCGTGCGCAGGTAGCGTGTGAGAATCGCAACCAGAAAAGCCGCGGTCTTGCCGGTACCGGTCTGAGCCTTGCCGGCGACATTCTTACCGGCCAGCGCATACTCCAGACTGAGCGCCTGGATGGGCGTGCAGTATCGGAAGCCCAGATCGCACACCGCGTGCATCAGTTCGGACGGCAGATCAAAATCGTGAAAGCGCTTCTTGCCCTCAGCCGGCTCCACCACATACTGATCAAGCGACCAAGCGGCGTGTTCTTCCAGACGACGAGAGACCTCAGCATCGGCCAAAGCGCCGCCGGGACGGTGCGTCTTGGGATCGGTATTTACGCGTTCGCCGCGCTCGGAGCGCTCGGCGTCATGACCGCGCCGTTTTTTGGTGCTTGGCCGTGCGACCGCACGGGCTGCCGCTGCGGGCGCGACCGACGACGAGGGCTGCTTGCGCTCACCGCGTTCGCCGCGCGGCTCTTCGCGCCGCGCGCGCTGCGAGGCGTCATCACGCGATCCAGACTGATGCCGACGATCACGCTCGCCACGAGGCGGCCGGTTAGCACGGCGGGGAGCATCCCGACCGCCATCCGCTGCCCTCGGGCGACCATTTCCGGCTTTGCCAGCATGACTCTTGGTGTCGCCGCTGTCTTTGGCGTCGTTACCATTCCGACGGCCTTTTTTCCGCTGCGTATCGCCAGCGCGCCCCGACGCGGCATCAGCCTTTTTCCCCTTACCCTTATCTGTTGACGCTGATTTTGCGGAGGCGGCGGATCCGCCCAGAAGTTTTCCCGCGAGTTTCTTAAATAAACCTAATGACATAAACGTGGTAACCTAAAAATGCAAAATGCGGACGCCCGCGAGAGGCAGGCGCCCGCACATTCGATAGAGTGATGTGAAAAATCAAACGATTAACGCTTCGAGAACTGGAAGCGCTTGCGGGCGCCGGGCTGGCCCGGCTTTTTGCGCTCCTTCATGCGGGAATCACGCGTCAGGCATCCCGCCTTCTTGAGCACCTCGCGCAAGCTCGCGTCGGATGCCACCAGCGCGCGGGAGAGACCGTGCCGGATCGCGCCGGACTGGCCGCTGATCCCGCCACCCTTCGCGGTGATAGACACGTCATACTTGCCTTCCATCCCCGTCAGAGCCAGCGGTTGGCTCAAATACTGGCGCAACGCATCACTCGGAATGTACTCCTCGATCGCCACGTCATTCACGGACCACTTGCCCGTCCCCGGATAGAGGCGCACACGCGCGACCGCTGTTTTCCGGCGCCCGGTGCCCGCTGCAATTTCTTTCGACATCTTCGTCAACCTTCTCGTTGGAATGATTGGAATGTTTAGAACGCTGCCGCCACAGGCTGCTGCGCCGCGTGCGGATGCTCCGCGCCGCGGTAGACCCGCACTCGGGTCATCAGCTTACGGCTCAACGTGTTCTTCGGCAGCATGCCCCACACCGCCTCCAGAATCACGCGGTCAGGGTGCTTTTCCAGCATGGTCCGCGCGGAGAAACGCTTCAATCCGCCGCGATAGCCAGAATAGCGCTGATACTCTTTTTGATCGAGCTTGCGACCGGTCAAGCGGACCTTCTCCGCATTGATCACGATCACAAAATCGCCCGTGTCCACGCTCGGATCAAACGTGGGGCGGTCTTTGCCGCGCAGAGCATTCGCGATGTTGACGGCAAGCCGCCCCAGCGGCTTATCGGTCGCATCCACCAACTGCCACTTGCGGGCCGCGCCCGGATCCTTCGGTACAAACGTCTTCGTCATGGTTATAACCTGTCTCTCTTCCTTCTTCGCGAAAAATGGTCCATAAGGTTAGCCGATCGCATGCGGACTGTCAACGGCCA
Organism: Verrucomicrobiota bacterium; assembly: GCA_022704125.1. GTDB lineage: Bacteria > Verrucomicrobiota > Kiritimatiellia > RFP12 > UBA1067 > DUPH01. The sequence continues at coordinate 2,871 of JAKJHA010000198.1, forward strand.
AGTTTTGCAGTTTTGCAGTTTTGCGCACCGTGCGCGCTGCTGGGCATTTCTGGGTGGCGCTGGGTGTTTCTGGGGACCCACCCAGCCAGTCCCAGCACCAGCACTACCCGGTGCCGCCCGGCCGCTTCTGCCGCCGGGCTTCAAGCCGCACGTGCGTCATGCGCTCCCGGAGCCCCCCTCCCGACCGGAACGCCTCTTCGCGCTGCTTCAGAAGCCGTTCCAGCAGGTAGCGGCATTGGTAAATGAGGCAGACGGCGATGTTGGCCACGACTTCGTCCGAGCGGGTTTCCACAAACTCCCTGAAGGTCTCGTAGTCGGCCTCCGGGTCACGGCTCTTCTTGCGGACAAAAACCGCCTTCTCGGATTCCTTCTCCCAAATCGCCAGCCCCCGTGTTGCCAGATAGTCGCGGTAATCCTCCAGCAGTTCCCCTAGGCTGGCCCGTGCAACGTTGATGAGCTTGATCTCCGTCTCTTTCGAGGTCACCGCAGCCTCGACGCCCTCGATAATGTTTTGTTTGCCCGACCGCGCCGCCTGCACCATCTGATCGATCGTGCGATCACCTTTTCTCAGGAAGCGCTCGCAAAACCGATATGTGAGCAGATAGATGATCTCCGCTTTTTTGTAGGCCAGCAGCTTCCGAGGATCACCGGGACTTTTCAGAAAACGCTCGCTCATATCGTGCCTTCTTTTTTTGGGGAGCTGGGTGTTTCTGGGTGGAACTGGGTGTTTCTGGGGTCTGCCCAGCACCACCCAGCACCACCCGCCCTGCTCTGCCTGCGTGCCTCTGGGTGGCGCTGGGTGTCTCTGGGGGCCTGCGCCCAGCCGCACCCAGCACTGCCCAGCACCACCCAGCCATCACCCATCACTGCTCCAGTTCAACCGGCAGCGAGCAGGGGGTTGCTCCATCCCCGCTGTCGGGGCAGAGATAAAAACCGGCGCCGTACAGCAGGGCAGGCATATACACCCCTTTGAATGTCCGCGCTGTGTTGGTTTCGTCTGTGAAACGCCCGGCGAATATCCCGCTCTGCTTCGTCAGTGAGAAGGTGACCCCGGCAGTCTGCGCAAGCAGCTTGCCCCCGGCCGCCGACAGCGTCGCGAACGGCCGTCCGTCCGCAGTCAGCCACGCGCCATCCAGCATACGCCAGTCGGCAGGCTGTGCGTAACGCGCGCCCACGCCGTCAAGCGCGGCATCGAAGGACACCCGCGAGCCTTGGCGTGATCCGCCGCCGCCGGGATTCACCCAGCCGCCCTGCCCGAACACCACGCTGCTGTCCGGCAGGCTGGTGACCACGCCCGAAACCTCACCGCGCCGCGCGTACAAACTCTTGTAGATCGGGAAAAACGCCGCACCCGCACCGTCTCCGGCCGCGATCTTTGCCGAACCGCTCACGCGCGTCCCATCCGCCAACAGCCCGCCGTACTTCACCGAGCGCGTCCGCGACGCCACCGTGTATGTGACGAAACCATAACCCGCCGGCAAGCCGGGGGTATCGTCCGCCTCGGCGCGCAGCACCGTCGTGTAGGCACCCGCGATCTGTTGGACCGCCTGCTGGGACAAGACCTGCCGCGCCAGCACCCTCCAACCCTCGACCGTCACGCCTCCAACACCCTCGGGAGTGAGCGTCAAGACCATCGCCTCGACACGACCGGCCGACAACCTGACCGTCCGCGCCTGTCCGTTCCCGTCAACCCACGCGCCGCGCAGCGACTGGCTCCGACCGCCGCTTTCGAGCTTGCCCGATAACGCGCCGCTCTTCGACACCTTGAGCGCAAGCGCACCACGCACCCGGCTTGCGTCATCCAGCACCACCCCCTGAAACTCACCCAGCGCAAACGCCGGACAGGGCAGAACCTCGATCTCTAATTCAACGGAGGACACCATCCCGGCTGTCGTCGTTTTGACCATCGCGTAGAATGTGCCCGCACGCTTCGGCGTTCCGGCAATAACGCCGGACGACGCATCGATTTTCAATCCGCTCGGCAACCCCCTCGCCGTGTAGCGGCGTCCCGCGCGCGCGGCCTTAGCCTCCAGACGCTCTGCCGTCGGAATACGGGCCGGCACGTATTGGTACAGCACGATATTCGGCGATGCCTTGTCGGCAATCGGCGGGGGTACTGCCACCGGCACCTCTCTTTGCTTCAGGAAGTTGACCGACCAGGTCGGCCCCACCACCCGCGCGACCGTCTGCGAATCCCC
>JAKJHA010000010.1 GCA_022704125.1 Verrucomicrobiota bacterium
GTCGCGGCATGATGGTGCCCGAGTTTGATAAGGCCGCTTTTTCGATGCAGGTCGGGGAGGTGAGCGATATCATCGAAACGCAGTTCGGCTATCACATCATCTACAAGACCGACCACGAGCCGGCCGGCGAGGCTGATCTTTCGCAGGCGAGTGACAAGGTCCGTGATCTGTTGCGCCATGCGCGTCGCGGAGAAAGAATAGGTGCTTTCGTGAGCGAGCTACGGGAAAAAGCGCAGATCGAGTTCGTGTAGGCGAAAAAAATGATCCTCCTACTTGACATTCGTTCAAAGATTCAGTCAAATGGGGGCGCTTTCAGATGAAAACCAACCGAGTCAGTTTTTATTTTAGCTACTTTAGGTCGCCGGACACACGGTTCGGGTCGGCCCGTTGAGCTATTGTGATTCGGGAATAGACTTTAAATGAACCGCGTGTCCGGCTGAAGGACTCGCGGTTTTTTTGTTCTCCAATTCTCCAACTCTCCAATCCCCAACGAAAGAAATAGACATGATTATCGTTTTGAAACGGCACGCTTCTGAGACCGACATCGCGACCATCAGCGATCTGGTCTGTTCGCTGCGTTATCAGCCGCGCATCATCCGCGGCGTCGAGCAAACTGTGATCGCCTGTATCGGCGACGAGCTCAGTAATCGCTCGCTTGAAGTGCTTAGTAGTCTGCCCGCAGTGGAATCGGTTTTCCCGGTGCAGAAAAAGTTCAAGTTGGTGTCGCGTGAGTACCACCCGGCAGATTCGGTGGTCAATGTAGGTGGGGTGTTGATCGGTGGTGGCAACATCCAGATCATCGCTGGGCCTTGCGCGATTGAAAGTTACGACCAGTTGCGCGCTGCGGTGAAGGATCTCACGGCGTGCGGCATGAAGATCATTCGTGCCATGCCGTTCAAGCCGCGTACTTCACCCTATGATTTCCAAGGGCTGAAACTCGACGGCGTCAAGATCATGCGCGATGTGAAGGCGGAATTCAACGTCGCCATGGTGGCCGAAGTGCCGGGACCGGCGCAGATTGAGATGATGCGCGACGTGGCCGACATGTTTCAGGTCGGAGCGCGCAACGCGCAGAATTACGATCTGCTGGAACATCTTGCGCACGCCGGCCGGCCGGTCTTGCTCAAACGCGGCATGGCCAGCACGGTCGAGGAGTGGCTGACCGCCGCGGAATATCTGGTGGTCAATGGTTGTCCGCAAGTCGTGCTCTGTGAGCGCGGGCTCCGTTCGTTCGACAAGACGACGCGCAATCTGCTGGATCTCGGAGCCGTGGCGGTGGCTCGTCAGCTCTCGCATTTGCCGGTGGTCGTGGATCCCAGTCACGCCGCTGGCGTGCGTAACCTGGTTCCGGCTTTGGCACGGGCAGGGCTGGCGGCGGGTGCGGACGGTCTCCTCGTCGAGGCGCATCCCGATCCAGTGAATGCCTTCAGCGACGCCCCGCAGCAGCTTGAATCCGCGTCCTTCGGCGAGTTCCTCAAAGAACTCGAACCGTGGATCGAGTTGGCGAAAGCCACACGTAAACGGGCTTGAATCAGGAGACACTGAACCAACAAAGACGCGCGTTTATGGATATTCCCGTTCTTTATCTCGGTCCGGAGGGCACGCATTCGCACGAGGCCGCGTTGCGGCACTTCGGCAGGCGGTGCCGGCTGTTGCCGTGTCTCTCGCACTTCGACGTGGTCGATCGGCTTTGCGCACGGTCTGCGCGACCGCGGCCACTGGCGGTCATGCCGGTCGAGAATTCGAGCGAAGGTCCGGTCACGCAGACGCTGGATGTGTTTCCCGCGCATCCGGAGATTGCGATTCTCGAAGGCTTTTCAATGCCGGTCCGCCATCATCTGCTGGCGGGCCGCGCATTGAGGCGACCAGAAGCAATCGAGCGTGTCTACAGTCATCCGCAGGCTTTGGGGCAGTGTCGTGCCGCGTTGCGCAAACTGGTGCCGCAGGCCGAGTTGCTCGCCGAGTCCAGCACGGCCGCTGCGGCGCGGCGCGTGGCGGCCGAGCCGGGCAGCGCGGCGGTGGCCACTTTGGCGGCCGCACGCGTTTATCGCTTGGCTGTGATTGCCCGCGATCTACAGGACAGCGCCGCAAACGTCACACGCTTTTTCGTGATGCGGGCCAGCCGACGGAATCCGCAGCCGACCGTGTCGCGCACCGCCGAAATGCGCTCCCTGCTCTATCTGGTGCTCGGTAACCGTCCCGGCGCACTCCTGCGCGCACTTGCGCCGTTCGATGCCGCCGGGCTCAACCTGACCTTTATCCAGAGCCGACCGTTGCCGGGACGGCCGTGGGAGTATGGTTTTTTTATCGAAGCGGCTACCGACTGGAAAACACCCGCTGCCGAGGCCGCCTGGCGTTTAGTGTTGGCGTTGTCAGAGTCAGGACGTAAACTAGGTACCTATCCGGTTAAATAATCCCCAATACACACATGAACAAGTTGGCACAACTCAGAACGATCATTGCGTCCCTTGACGAAACGCTGGTCAAGGCGCTCTGTGGGCGCGCCGCCTTCAAGATGAATGCAGGGCTCTACAACGAGATCCGGCGCCCGCTTCCTATCGTGGAAACCGCGAACCTCTTCGGCGCGGCGTCGACCATTGCCGGACGTGTCCACATTCTGCGACCGTTTTATGTCAATACGTTACTGCCCGCGTTGTGTGAGGCGGGGGAGGATGTGGACTGCCGCAAGTGCGTGACGGCAGACGCCAGTTGCATGACCGCGCTGGCGCAGCGCCTCAACCTCTCGGTGCATGTGGCCGCATTGAAGTTGGAAGAGATTCCCGAGGCGTTGCGGCAACCGCTGATCGAACGTGACCCCGTGCTGTTGGAGACGGCGATTACCAACCACACGGTGGAGGCCGATGTGATCAAGCGCATCCTCGGTATGTCGCATGAACACCATGCGGACGATACGCTTTCTGAGAAGATCGCCCACATCTACGAGAGGTGGATCATCCCAATTTCGCGGAAGATCCAAGTGCATGACTTGCTGGTCAAGTATCGGCAAGAGGAGCCTTATCAAGGAGGTTCTTGAAAAACCATCGTGGCATGGGCGTCTCGCCCATGAAACACGGGCAAGATGCCCGTACCACATCTCGAAACACGGGCAAGATGCCCGTGCCACATCTACCCTCCAAGGAGAGAGCCATGGCAATATTCGATGACAATTCGCTAACGATCGGGAATACGCCGCTGGTGCGTCTTAATCGGCTCGCGTGTGGTTTGGGCGCGACGGTAGCGGTGAAGATCGAGGGGCGCAACCCAGCCTATTCGATCAAGTGCCGCACAGCGGCGTCGATGGTCTGGGAAGCTGAGCGTGACGGCACGCTCAAGCCCGGCATGGGGATTGTCGAGCCGACCAGCGGCAACACCGGGATCGCGCTGGCGATGGTTGCGGCCGCACGCGGTTACACGGTCACGCTGACGATGCCGGAGAGCATGAGTCTTGAACGGCGTCGCGTGCTGGCCGCGCTGGGGGCCGACCTGGTGCTGACGCCCGCATCTGCGGGTATGGCCGGCGCGGTACAGCGCGCCGAGGAGATGGCGCGCGAATCGCCCGGACGCTTTTTCATGCCCGATCAGTTTTCTAATCCCGCTAACCCCCTGATCCATGAACGGACAACCGGCCCGGAAATCTGGGCGCAGACTGATGGCGAGGTTGCGGCCGTGGTGGCCAGCGTCGGGACGGGCGGCACGATTGTTGGTGTCGGGCGCGCCTTCAAAAATCTCGGTGCCGATGTGCAGATGGTTGCCGTCGAGCCGGCAGAGAGTCCGCTGCTGACACAACACAAGGCCGGAGATGCGCTCACGCCGGCGCCGCACGGCATTCAAGGAATCGGCGCGAACTTCATCCCGCAGGTGATAGACTTTTCGGTGATCGACCGTATTGAGACGGTCGGCACGGATGAGGCGTTCGAGGTGTCGCGCCGACTGGCGCGCGAAGAGGGGGTGCTTTCAGGAATCTCTTGCGGCGCGGCGGTGGCGGCGGCGTTGCGGCTTGCCGCCGAGGACGCTTTCGCTGGCCGGCTGATTGTCGCGATCCTGCCGGATTCGGGTGAGCGCTATCTTTCCACGTCGCTCTTTGACTGAGTGGCGGAGGAGTCGGCATGCGAACTGTCGCCTTTAAAACGTTTGGTTGCCGCTTGAATCAGGCCGAGACGGTTGCCTTTGAACAAGCCTTTGTCGCAGCCGGATTCTGCCGCGTGCGATTCGGCGAGTCGGCCGAGGTGGTGGTGGTGCACTCCTGTGTCGTGACGCAGACTGCGGAGAACGAGTGTCTGCGTCAGTTGCGGACGCTTCGTCGTAAGTGGCCGACGGTGCGGCTGGTACTCTCCGGTTGCGCGGCCGAGGCGGTACCGCAGGAGCGTTTGCTGGCGGCTGGCGCGGATCTGGTGGTTGGTCGTGCGCGACGTGAGGCGCTTGTGCAACGAGTGCTGGAACGCTGGCCGACGCCGCTGGAAGGTTTGGAGCAGCAAACGCCGGTCATGCGCACCTCCCCGCCGCGTCGGTCGCGGCGCGCGCTCTTGAAAGTGCAGGACGGCTGTGATTTTTTTTGTGCGTACTGCATTGTGCCACATACGCGGGGAGGGCCGGTCAGTCGGCCGCTTGAAATCTGTCTGCGTGATGCGGCGGCGATGATCGCGGAGGGCTATCGCGAGATCGTGGTGACCGGCTGTAATATCGCGTGCTACGCCGACGGCTCGCGCGGTTTGGTCGATCTTCTCTCTGCGCTCTCCGCGCTACCGGGGCTGGGTCGCTTGCGGTTGGGGTCAATCGAGCCCGGCACTGTCGAGGACGCGGTGGTTGAGTGGATGGCGACGTCAGAAAAGATCTGCAAGTTTTTGCACCTGCCGATTCAAAGCGGAGACGACGGCGTGCTGGCGCGTATGGGACGACGTTACACGTCAGCCCAAGTGATCGATACCGTGCGGCGTGCGCGGGCACTCATGCCGGATGCTGCGTTCGGAGCGGATGTGATTTGCGGCTTTCCGGGCGAAAGCGACGACGCCTTTGAACGGACGCTGCATGCGGTGGCTGAAGCAGGCTTCAGCAATCTGCATGTCTTCCCGTACAGTGAAAGGCCGGGAACGCCCGCCTGCACATTTGACGGGAGCGTGCCGGTCGCCGTGCGCCGTCAGCGAGCTAAGCGGTTGATCGCGCAAGGTAACGCGCAGCGAGAAGCTTTCGCGCACCGGTTTCTCGGCCAGCGTGTCGAGGTGTTGGTGGAGCGTTTCGATCGCGAAGGACGCGCCTGCGGCTGGAGCGGGGAGTACCTGCCCTGCGCGGTCAGCGGCGTGCCTCGCGAACGGGTGGGCGACCTGTGCGTGTTTACAGTTGAAAAGGTGTGCGATACGACACTGGTCGGGTCGGCAATCGGGTAGAGTCAGGGGCATGGCGAAGGTTTTTTTAACGCAGAGACGCAGAGTTTTTTGGGTATGGTCAGGGGGTTTCCACCCACAGATTTTTTTGGGGGCGGGAAGGCGATTATTGCGACCACGTAGTAGCTCGCAATCTTGAGAGTAAAAGCGCTGCTCTTTCGCCGCGAAGCGGCAAATTCGGTCATCGGGCTTGCGAAGCGCCGGGAGGGTCAAGCGTCTGCTTGACCGGCCGCGCTGTGCGCGGCGAAAGCTATACACGTCTGCTCCATAGTTCTGGCGACAGTTTTGTGCGGCGGCAAGCGGTATTCCGCGCGACGCCGCTTTCCGAGTGTGAGTGCAGTGGCAGGCTGTACGCAAAAGCGGTGCCGCAGGCCACACATACCTACGCTTCGTCGCTCACACTTCGTCGAGACACTTCGTCGGTTACGCTTCGTCCCTACACTTCGTCGCTGGCGCAATCGACTAGGTGTTGGGTGTGTTCGACTAAGAGTTAGGACTAAGAGTGTCTCCGCGCCGTGCGCGGAGGGAAAGCGGTGCCGCGACCCGCGCGCAGCGCGTCTCTTGTCACCGCACTCCAAATTTTCCGCCGTGCTACGCACGGCACAAAATACTTGTTCTCTGCGGCTATTATTCCCGCAACCATGCTAAAAATGTGTATACTGTGGGCATGAACCCGGAGGAGCTTAAGATGGTCAAATATGTGGGTATTGTATGCGTGATGGTAGCGTTAGTGTGCAGTGGTGCGGATGAGCGCCCCTCTGTCCGATGGCGCGGCTTCAATCTGCTTGGGATGTTTATCAACCATGGACAGACCCCGCACTTTGAAGAAGAGGACTTCAAGCTCATCAGTGAGTTGGGCTTCAACTTTGTGCGGCTCCCGATGGACTATCGGTTCTGGATTAAAGACAAGGACTGGGCCGTCATTGACGACGAACGGCTGGTGCCGGTGGATCAGGCGGTAGTGTACGGCAAGAAATACGGGTTGCATGTGCAGCTCTGCTTCCATCGCGCGCCGGGTTACACCGTGGCCAAGCCGCCGGAACCCCGCGATCTCTTCACCGATCCAGAAGCGCTACGGGTCTGTTCGATGCATTGGGCGCATTTTGCGCGGCGCTACAAAGGCATTCCCTCCAGTGAACTGAGCTTCAATCTGTTCAACGAGCCGGGCGATGTCTCCGAAGAAGCGTATGAGCGCGTTGCCACGGCGTTGGTCGCCGCGATTCGCGAAGTGGATCCTAAGCGCTTTATTGTCGCGGACGGTTTACGTTGGGGCGGACGCCCGGCAGAAAGCCTCTTTAAACTTGGTATTGGACAAGCCATGCGCGGGTATGCGCCGATGTCGATCTCGCACTACATGGCGAGCTGGGTCGGTACGCCTTCGGACGATCCGGTCTGGCCGCCGCCACAAGCGGTGAGCCCACTCTACGGGCCGGGCAAGAGGCCGTGGAATGTGCCGCTTGTCATCGAGCAGGTGCCGGCGGGCACACTGTCCGTGCAGCCGGGCATGGTGTCGGGCAAGGTGCGGCTCTGTGTCGATGCTGACGGCACGCGCGTGCTCGACCAAGTGCTGGAGCCGCTTCAAGACGCGCCCGGCTGGACCAACGTGGTCTACAAGAGCGAGTGGAAGATCAATCAGGGACGTTGCGTGAGCACCTTCAACGCCACGTTGCCGCGTGATGTGCGTCGGTTGCTGATCAGCCTGCCGGAGGGCGACTGGGCGCAGCTTTCAAAACTCACGCTGACCGGTCGTGACGGTCAGACCGCCATCATGCCCTTTGAACAGACGTGGGGCCGCACGAATGAGTTGTTCCGTTTCACGGGGTTTGGCCCAGGCAAGGGATTTCAATCCGCGCAGGGCCGTCTGGACGGACCTGCCTACTTGAAGAGGACATTGATGGATGCGTGGCAGCCCGCGTTTGATGCCGGTGTCTTCACAATGGTTGGCGAGTTCGGCGCCTACAACAAGACACCGCATGCGCTGGTACTGGTCTGGATGGAAGACTACCTGCGCCTCTGGAAAGAGCGGAATCTCGGCTGGGCGCTCTGGAACTTCCGCGGTTCGTTCGGCGTGCTCGACAGCGGCCGCGAGGATATAGAGTACGAGCCGTTTCACGGCCATCAACTCGACCGCAAGATGCTTGATCTGTTGCTGAAGTTCTAGGGCTGTAAGGCTGTGAGACCGTGAGGCAGTAAGTTCGCTCCGCCGCCTTAACTCCCTACAGCCTCACAGCCTTAACACCAACGCCGACTACTTGAACTCTTTGATCCGCAGATTGCGGTACTGAATCTTCATCGGCGGCCCGGCATGCATCTGCAGGGTGATGAAGCCTTTCGTTGGCATCATCGCGGGCCGATGGTCAGTCAACTCGCAGGTCTTGATACCGTTGACGAAGAGCGTCATCGTCGGGCCTTTGGCGATGATGGTGTATTCGTTCCAGTCATCCCGCTTGAAGACCCGGTTGCCCAACTCCTTGGCATCGGCAAAGCGGTCGACGGTCTTCTTGCCGTCAGCCGCGATCGTGACCTTGGCGCCGCGCTCGCCGACCAGATGCTGCTTGGGGTGATAGAGGAAGCCGACGTAGTTGCCGCCGCCATCCATGTCGGCCTGATAGCCGCTATCGCCAAACTCCTGATCAAGTGCGCGGAGCTGAATGCCCGAGTTGGCCGTGGGGCTGAGCTTAAACTCGGCGCGCAGTTCAAAGTTAGCGGGCTGACTGGCGGTATAGATCAAGTGGCTGTTCTTTTTGCACGGCTTTTCTGTAGAACTCTGAGCCTGCAAGATGCCGTCCTTAACCTCCCACCAACCATCGCCGCCCTTCCAGTTTTTCAGGCTGACACCATCGAACATCGGCGTGAATCCCTTCTCCGCCATAAGTCCCTGCGTGGCCTTGATGGATGCGGCAAGCAGCGCTTTGTCTTCATCACGCAACGTCCAGACCTGCGCCTGTTCGAGACGCGCGAGCTGTGTCTTGAGCGGAATCGTGAAGCTCTGTTCAAGCTGGCGCACGAAGCCGCGCAACGCCAGAATCTTCAGGCGGTCGCTCGGTGCGTTCTGCGCAAAGTTTGCGGCATCCTCAAGCGCGTCGGGTGTCCGCCAGTCTGCCAGTGCGCGGATGGCGGCCTCGCGCAAGGGAGCGTCGGCCGTCTGCTTGGAGGCGGCACGCGCCACGGCGAGTCCTTGGTCGTTGCCGAGCGAGGTCAGCACTTGGAAGAGCGCCAGTTTTTCTGCGCCGGCAGCGCTGTCATAGGCAGCCTGGATCGGGGTCATCGCTGACGGCAACAGCGTGACGCCGCTCAGATGAACCGAGTCGTTTTCACGCACCTGCACGCTCTTCTCCACACCGTCAAAGGTGTAGACCATGCGCAGCGTCTTAACCTTGCCCGGCGCGGGGTCTTCACTAAAGCCGTCCCGTTTGCAGAGTCGCCCCGAGGACTGGATGGTGATGGAGCCCGCGTCCACCAGCTTCTGAACGTTGTCGGTGACATCCTTGACCAGTTCGTTCTCGAAGCTGCCATACACGGCGCTATGGATCACGGTCTTGCCGGCGCGGGGCCGCGCGTAACGGGTACAGAGTGATGACAACGCACGTATCGCGGTCTCGCTCTGCGGGGTCTTTTTGATTACGGTTAGCAGGACGGGAATCTCCTTGTCGCTGCCGAGGTCGCCCAATCCTCTGACGGCGGCATCAAGAACTTTCGCATCGCCATCGGTGGTGAGCTTGACCAGCGCGGGGACAGCCACTGCCATACGGCGGCGCATCGCCATGTCAATGCCGGCCAGTCGCGTTGCAGCATCGCCGTCAGCCATCATGCCCAGCACAGCGTCATCGGCCGCCTTGCCGGCAAATCCCATGATCTCATTCTTGGCGGCGTTTGCGATCGCATCATCAGCATTCTTGGCCAGCGCCATCAGCGGCGGCAGAGCGGCCGGATCATCAAGGGTGGCCAGAGCAGCGGCGGCGGCCAGACGGTTCACAAGCGGGACCTTCTCATCCTTGGCCAAAGCGGCCAACGCGGGCACAGCGGCTTTGTCGCCGCGCAGGCTGAGCACTTTGGCCAGACGCGTTTGCACGGCTGTATGTTTGGCCAGCGCGGCGGCGAAAGTCTGCGTGGCTTTCGCGCCCTTGGGCGTATCGAGCACCGCGCGTAGCGCGGCATCAACAGTGTCGCTGTTGGTTGCGCCGATCGCTTCCTGCCAGAGTGCCAGGCCGGCGTCGCCGCCGGTTACGATCGCGCCGCGCAGGGCTGCATCACGCACGGCCGGCGAAGCCGCTGATGTGGCGCTGCGCAGGTCGGCATAGCAGGCTGCGGCGCGGGCCGCATCGGTGCAGGCCAGCTTTCCTGCGCCGTTGAGATATGCCACCGCCACGTCGGGCGACGTGTTGAGTTTGGCTTTGAGCGCAGCCATCGCCTCGGGCGTCGCCAGTTTGCCCAGCGACTGCACGGCGGCTGCGGCAACCGCCTTGTCGGTATCGGTCATGCGGCTGATGAGCACGGTGACCGACTGCGCGTTACCGCGGTTGCCCATCGATTGCAACACGCCCACAAGCGCGGGGCCGGAGAGCTTGCCCGCCGCTTCGCACAGCGTGGTCTCGACGGCGGGGTCGGAGATCATCTCCAGCCCGTAGCGCACCGCGTGGCGCAGGTGCGCCTTGTCGCTCGACAACAGCGCAGCCAACGGCGCGATGGCTGTTTTCGTACCGCACCAGCCGAGGTTTTGGCAGGCGGTGACCTTATCATTGTCAGTGGTGTCAGCTTTCTGGATAACCTCGATCAACTTGGCTTCATCCATCAGGATCGCTTGATCCAACTCGGCACGCACGGTGAGACCGGCCGCTAAGGCAAGAAACAACAGAACATTTTTTTTCATTTTTTGCATCCTCGATCGTGTACCGTTACCGTTTAACAGATCTGCCAGCCTTCACGGGCGGCACGCGAACGCAGGCGGTTGGCCTGCTCGTCGTTGACAAATTCTTCCTTCACCGGATCCCAGGTGAGGTCGCGCTTCAACCACTGCGCGATGTTCGCGCAGTGCACGGTGCTCATTGAGCGGTGCGTGAGCGTCGGATTGGCGACCGTGATGGTGCGGTTTTTGACACTGGCGAAGAAGTCTTTCATGTGGCCGACCAGATGCCCGGTACGGGTCAGATAGTCCTGCAGGATCTTGTTGTAGTCCGCCAGCATCGCCGGGTTTGAGACCTCCGGGCGCGCATAGCCGTCGGCGCACGCGCACCAGCCTTCGCTGCCCACGTAGCGTATGCCGCAGGTGCCGCGCCAGCCCTCCTGCTTCTGGATCATAGTGACACCGTTGGCAAACGGCATTTCCATGCCGTCCGCTGTGGGGGTCGGTACATACGGATAGCGGATAGGGGAGGTGTCCTGCATGCCAAGTGCGTCATGGCACTGCGCGAAGGTATGCGAACCCCACTCGCCGATCACGCTGGTGTAGAAATCGTGCTGGTGGTGCCAGCCGCCGTGTACGTAGGATTTGTTGTATGGACGCCAGGGGCAGGGGCCCAGCCAGCGGTCCCAATCCAGTTCCTGCGGATCGGGCAGCGGCTGCTCCGGAAGCCACTCGCGGTTCATGTTGACATTGCCCCACGGCGCGAGATGCGCATAGACCGTCTTGACTTCGCCCAGACGACCGAGACGCAGGAGTTCGTTACAGACAATGAAATTCGCCTCGCTGAGGCGCTGCATGCCGGCCTGATAGACACGGCCGTACTCACGTGCGGTGCGCACGACGACCTGCCCTTCGGCGATGGTCATTGTGGCCGGTTTCTCAGTGAAGACATCCTTGCCCGCACGCATGGCGCGGATCGAGATCGTGGCGTGGAGCCGGTCACTGGTGGCCGTGATGATCGCGTCGATATCCGGACGCGCCAGCACATCCATCATCTCAATGTAGGTCTTGCAGTCTTGATTGCCGTAATGTTTGTCGGTCATGGCCTTGACCGTGTCGCGCCGATCACGGCGGACGTCGCAGATCGCCACGAACTGAGCTTGGGCGTCCGGCAGGATCCAACTCCGCAGATCGCCCATGCCGCGCCCGCCCAAACCGATGCCGGCCATGACGATACGCTCGCTTGGCGCCACCGCGCCATTCAATCCTAACGCCGACCCCGGCACGAGCGTCGGCATGGCAACTGCCGCAACGCCCGCCTGGGCCATCCCCCTCAGAAACTGCCGCCGGCCAATGCCTTGCCGTCCTGATTTCGACTGCCGATCCCTCATCTTCGTTCCTCCCTAATTGGTTAACTGATCGTTCCTCAGTCCTTTTACAATCCGCAACAATACACTATCCATAATACGCCGATCTTCCGCATCTGTCTTGTAAAGCGCCCCTAAAAATGTGTACACTATAAGCATGAATCCGGAAACACTCCAGAAACGATTCCTTGCGCAGATCGGGGATTTGGCCTCGATCCGCCGACTGCTTGACCTGCTGCCGGATGTCGGGTTCTTCATGAAGGACAAACATGGGCGCTTCATGTTGAACAATCAGCGGGCCTGCCAGTTCTGCAACGCGGAAAACGAACAACAGACGATCGGCAAGACCGATTACGATTTTTTTTCCAAGGACCGCGCCGATTTTTATGTCCGCGGCGACCACGAGGTGATGGAGAGCGGTGTCCCGGTCATTAACCAGATCGCGCCCGCACCCGAACATTCGGATCGTCTGATGATCCATTCCAAGTTTCCGCTCTACGACAAACAAGGCCGCGCGATCGGAATTGTGGGGTTTCACCGCATCATCGATGACCTGCGCGACACGCCCCGCTGGCACGGGCGCTTTGCACAGGTCGTGACGCACATCCACAAGCATTACGGGCAGAATCTTGAAATGAAGAAGCTGGCTCAGTTGGCCGGCGTGTCGCAAAGTCAGTTCGAGCGTCGCTTCAATCGCATCTTCGGCACCACGCCCTACGAATACCTCCTGCGTGTGCGCATCACGGCTGCGCGTGCCCTGCTGGAAACGACCGAGCGGACAATCGCGGACATCGCCTGTGAGACCGGCTTTTACGACCACAGCCACTTCACGCGTACCTTCAAGCGGGTCGTGGGACTTTCGCCCGGCCGCTACCGCAAGCAACATCTTGATGCCGGATTGTGAGGTTCTGTGACCACCCCGCTTACCCGTTATCTCGAACTCATCCCGCACATCGGAGCCGAGCGCGCCCGCGCTTTGCAACGTGAAGGATGTCTCTGTTGGCGCGACCTGCTGGATGCCTCGCGCCCGCTCGCCGGACTTGATCCGACGCTCTGGGACACCGCGCGTGCCGCCGCCGAAGCGGCGCAACGCGCACTCGAGGCCGACAATGCCACCTACTTCACGACGCGGCTCCCGCCCCGCGAGCAGTGGCGTGTGCTCGTCCAATGGCTCGACCGCGCTTCGTTCTTCGACATTGAAACCAGCGGGCTTGAGGCCGACAGCATTGTCACGCTGATCTGTTGTTACCATCGGGGCCAGTCACTCTGTTTTCTGGCCGATGAAAACCTTGATGATTTCTTGGAGTTGCTCGATGAAGTCCAACTGCTGGTCTCGTTCAACGGATCGAGCTTCGATGTGCCGCGCGTGCTCGACCGCTTCCATATTCCTCAACTGCCCTGCGCCCATGTGGATCTGCGCTGGCTCTGCCATCACGTCGGTTGGCGCGGTGGCTTGAAGGCGATCGAGTGTGCGCTCGGCATGCGGCGTCCGTCGGATCTCGAAGGCCTCGGCGGCGCGGAGGCGGTCTGGCTCTGGCAGGCGTGGCGCGACCACCAAGACGTGAAGGCGCGCCGCACGCTAAAACGGTACTGCACGGCCGATACCGTCACGCTCTACATGCTGGCCGCCCATCTCTGCCGTCACCACGGTGCCGACGTGACGTTGCCGGTGGAGGCCGATCTTTGGGACGCGGTTCATACGGCATTGCCGGACCTAGGCCGCCCGGACGTCTGCGCTGAGTTTGCCGATCTCGCACAGGCGGTGGCCGAGCCGCCACCACCCAAACCCGCGCCCGCACCGGTTGTCGCGGCTGACCTCTTCTCCATCGCGCAAATGGTCGGCGGCATGACCGATGGCCTGTCGCGCGCGGAAAAGCAGGCGCGGCTGCGCGAACGCTGGCGCGCTTTCCGAATGGAATAGGGTGGGTTTCCGATTTCTGGTTTTTTTGAAGTCGAAAGAATCGATTCCTTTGGACGACGAAGTGAAATTTTTTCGTTCTGGCTTGACCCTGATTTGTCGATCTCCTATAGTCGCAATACGGTAATGATCGGGTTGGTATTTGGCGTTAGAAAAGGAGGGAGTAAGACGTGGCTACACCAATCAATGAGGTTCTGGCGCAAAAGGGACGCATATTCATCACCATAGCCCCGTCGGCGACGGTGTTTGAAGCGGTTCAGCTTATGGACGCCAAAAACATCGGGTCTCTCCTCGTGCTGAATGCTCAGGGGAAGATTGCGGGCATCTTTACCGAGCGCGACTGCTTCCGCAAAGTGATTTTGGCGGGCAAGTCGCCCCAAGAAGAGCAGGTCAAGGCGGTAATGACCAAGAAAGTCTTCTATGCCACCCCTGACATGACGGTGGACGAGTGCATGGCCCTGATGACAGAGACGCGCACCCGCCATATGCCGGTGCTTGATGAGGACGAGAAGATTCTGGGGATCATCTCGCTCGGCGATCTGGTGAAATTCGTGGTCTCTGAGCGGGACGCGATGATCCGGGACCTCGAAAAGTACATCGAAGGCTCGTTGTAAGTTTAAAAATAAATCGTTAGATTTGCGGCCGAATTGTCCATACTTTACCAGAGCGTATGGCCAATGAGGAACACAATCTGCACCGTCATGCCGAATTCGTCAGCCGTTTGACGGCGGCGCAATTCGCGCTGCACGGTTATATCGCCTTCCTGGTGGGCAACGTCGAGGATGCCAAAGATATCCTGCAAGACGTTAATGTCACGCTGTGGAAAGAGGCGGACACCTACGATTTCTCAAGGCCGTTCCTGCCCTGGGCCAAGGCGGTCGCCTGGTATCAGGTCAAGACCTTCCGTACACTTCAGGCGCGCGACCGCTTGGTTTTCGACGAAGCATTGCTAGAGCGCGTGGCGGCGGAGGCGGAAGGTCTGGACGATGAGTTGCAACGCAAGCTGGCGGCGCTTGAACATTGCGTCGAGCAGTTGACGCCGGGACAGAAGCTGCTCCTGCGCCAACGCTACGCGCAGGGCCGGGGGGTGCAGGAGCTGGCCGTCATCTTGGGGCGTTCCGCCGACGCGGTCTCGATGTTGCTCTATCGTATCCGTGAAAAGCTGGCGCAGTGCGTGGAACATACGCTTGCCAAGGAGGCGGGCCGTGCCTGACGACCGCGATGTTTTCGCCGCCCTGACGGCCTTAGTTCTGGAGCGTCGCGCCAGTCCGGAGGATTTGGAGCGCTTCCGCGAGCTGCTGCGCGCGCATCCCGAGTTCATCGAGATTTATCGACGCCAGATCGTGCTGGCCACGTTGCTGCCCGCGCTCCCGCTCTGGGAAGAAACGACGGACGCAGAGACGGCGGCACAGACGGCTGATGTCGTGCCCCAACCGGTGCGAGGAAGAGCCGCGTTCTGGCGGCGCGTATGGGTGGCCGCCGCCGCTGCGCTGTTTGTGGCCGCCGCCGTAATCTGGCACGGCATCCCCCGAGCCGCGGGTCCCGTTTCCTGTCTCCCGTCCCTCGCCGTTCCCGTCACGGTTGTGACGGGGGCAGACAGTCTGGAGCTACCTTCGACCCTGCCCGGTACCGTGCGATTGACGAGCGGCGAGGCGACGGTGCGGCTGGCGTCCGGCGTTGAACTTTTCCTGATCGCCCCGCTTGAGATGGAGGTGTGCGACGCGATGCAGGTGCGGCTCATGACCGCCGCACGCCGCCGGTTTCACCGTGCGCACGCCGCAGTTGGAAGCGTGGGACCTTGGTACCGTTTTCAGTGTGGCCGTTTCAAATGGCGTGTCGGATGTTTTCGTGTTTCAGGGCTGCGTGCAGGTGAGCGAGGCCGATGGTGGACCGGTGGGCCTGTGTGAGGCCGGCGAGGGTGTGCGGGCGCTTGCAAATGGCTGGCGACCCCATAAGGTGGCGGCGGATTCGGCTGAGGCGCGCAAATGGTTCGATGCGGTTGCGGGGCGTCAAAAGGCACTACGCGATCCGGCGGCGGCGCTCGCCGCAGCCGACCACATCGCCACGCAATGGGGCGAACGCTGGTTGCCGACCATCGTACCGCCGCCTCCGCCGCCCGTGCCGGGCCTGAGCGGGAAAATGGCAGTGGGCAGTGGGCAGTTGGCAGTAGGCAGTAAGCAGTTGGCAATTGGCAATATGCAATCGGCAATGGGCAATCGGCAACCGAAGGACTCCCCGAAAGTCGGGGGACGAGGGGTGCCGGCTGCCGGTCAGAAAACAGTCACAACAACCCCGGCGCGGGAGTCCGTGCCGGGAGCAAAACAGGAGGAAACAGCAATGAGAAGTATAACCAATACCGTGGCGGCTGTGGCAGCCGCCGTGACCATGGGTGCGGGTGCGGTGTACGCCGTGCCGCAGGTGTCGAACGTGCGGATGAACCAACGGGCGGGTACGCGCGTAGTGGATGTGCTGTATGACCTTTCCGGCGAGGCGGCGATTGTCACGCTGGGGATTGAGACCAACGGTGTGCCGATCCCCGACTCGGCGGTGACGTACCTTTCCGGCGATGTGTGCAAGGTGGTTGAGATCGGCCAAAACAGATCCATCGTCTGGAACGCCGGTGTGGACTGGCCGGAGAACGTGACGGAGAACGCCAAGGCGCGCGTGACCGCGTGGGCGGTGGACGCGCCGCCGCAGGTGATGGTGATCGACCTGTCCGGTGGAGCGACCACAAACAGCTATCCGGTCTACTACTACACCAGTGTGGAGGCGTTACCGTACGGTGGCTTGACGAACGAGATTTATAAGGCCGCACGTTTAGTGATGAGCAAGATCAACAGGGGCGCATTCATGATGGGAGAAGGATCTGCATCTTTCGCAGTTACTCTGACACAGGATTTCTACGCCGGGGTGTTTGAGGTGACACAAGGGCAGTGGTTCAACGTGATGGGAGCTCAACCCAGCCAATTCAATGACCCTGCGAGCCGGACATTTCGTCCGGTGGAAAATGTGTCGTACTACGAGATCCGGGAAAACCCGAACAACAGCGCGATCAATCCTAACTGGCCGCAGAGTGACGCAGTCCACGCGGACTCCTTTATGGGCAAGCTGCGGAGTAAAACGGGGTTGGCAGGCCTTGACTTGCCGACCGAGGCACAGTGGGAGTACGCCTGCCGCGCGGGCACCACGACCTGCTTTAACGACGGTGACGGTAATGCGAATGTGAGCGGAGGCAACGCTAATACCAATGCGTGGCTGGACGTACTGGGGCGGTACAAATACAACGGCGGCTTTCTGGCGGGCGGTGTGACTTCCCCCGCCAACGATTGTGGCCCGGCGAACGGCACGGCGATTGTCGGCTCGTACGCCCCCAACGCCTGGGGGCTCTACGACATGCATGGTAATGTATGGGAACGTTGTCTAGACAAATATGGTCCTTTGACCGGTGGTGCCGATCCGAAAGGTGCTGTTTCGGGTTCGTCCGGCGTAACCCGCAGTGGAAGTTGGGAGAGTGGCGCGGTGTACTGCCGCTCGGCGTTTCGTTTCGAGCAAATCCTAGTTAACCGGTCCCGCAGTGTCGGTTTCCGCCTTTTCAGGACGCTACCCTGAGGGCGGTCGATGGAATCGACGGAATCGAATGAGTCGATTCTTTCGATTTATTTGTAAAGGAGCAGAATGATGAGAAAGAACGTAGTCATGACAGCGGCTTTTGCCGCAGCGGGACTGCTGGCGGTGGTGGCCGTCGCGCAGGTGAGCGCGGTGTCAGACGTTTCGTCGCTGGACACGCGCTCGCTTTCGGCCATGACGGATGCCGCGGATCAGAATCTCGACACGCGCAGCCACACGATCGGGTGGTCGGCGGCGCGGAAGCTCAACACCAAGAAGATCAGGGGCACGACGCTCCTGATAAGATGAACGAGGACGGTCGATGGAATCGAACGATTCGAATCAATCGATTCCATCGATTCTCTCGACCGCCTTAATCTGTCTGATCTGTCCGATCTGACTGACTGGCGGCCTTCTTGAAGGCCGCAATCCTTGTGATGTTGAGATAGTTGTTTCCGCCGGTCCATACGGTAAGCAGGATGTACTTCGCTTGGCCGCAGCCGGGCATCGTGATGCTCCAGACCGCGCCTTTCGGTTCGGCGTTAACGCCAAACGCGGCGGTCGCCGGAGTGAACGTCATGGCATCGGGGCTGCCCCGCAATTCGGCGTGTGAAACCATGTACATTTTGCTGTGGTTGAAGCCTTCAACCTTTACGGCGGCCACCTCGGTTTCTTCATTCAGCTTAGCCAGGATGGCGATATAGCTTTCGGCCGGGTCAGCGCGCCAGAAGTTATAGCAGAGCGGCGTCTGTGCCAGGGGTTTATCCGTTTTCTGCGTCAGCAGTCCCAGACGTTTTTGCGCATCGCCGGCATCAAGCCAATCACGGTCAGCGCGATTCCAATACAGTTTGTAGATATTGCCGGGATAGACCTCGTAGTTTTTGATTTCAATGGGTTCCAACCCCGCAGTCAAATGAGGTTGGCCGGGCACAATCTTCGGTTCGTAGGGCGCATTGACCGTCTTGGCCGACATCAGTCGGGGCCGGTAGCCGTCGCGCTGCAACGCCAAAGTCATTTCCTGTCGCCACTCCGCCAGTTCTTCTGCAGAAACATTCAGCAGGGTCTTCACCTGCGGCAATTGGGTGTCCGGTCTCAGTTTTTTGAGACTCAGCCAGTATCGCGTGTCCTCTATTCCCGTGCTTAATAGTTCCCAGGCGCAGGTGCTGCCGCACTTGCCATTCTCTTCCGGATAGGGCCAGGCGATGTACCAATCCTTTTGGTTCCAGTGGTAGGCAAAGCCCCAAACGCCCCTAAGGTTTGCGGCATCCGCCGCCAGACCATAAAGCAGTCTGGCGCTTTGCCCATCGTAGGCGCGCACTTGGGTGTAGACATACCTGATGTTTTCTTTGATCCATGCCGGCTCAGCGGCTCCCCACTGCGGGAAAAATGGATTGCCATACGCGGTCTGCGAGGCCAGGGCCGGATAACCGCTGTTGCAGATGTTCACGTCCAACAACCGCCCGAAATGCTTCTGTCCGCTTGCGCTGACATTGCTGGCGACCTTCAATCCCGGTATGGATTTCAAGGCTTGGCAAAGCTGCGTGAATGAAGCGGTGATTTTGGGGTGCACATCCGGCTCATCATACGGATGCAGGTAAAAATCAAACCCTTCTTTGACGGCAAGTTCCTGCATGGGGCGGAAAATCTTACTGGCCAATTCTCGCCAAGCGGCATTTTCCGGATCTGCCGGTCCTGCTCTTTCTTCAATAGCTTTCAGCAAGGGTTCAAGAACACCGTAGATGAGGATTTTTTGATTCATATCCTCTTTTTTCAGCCATTGCAGAGCCTCACGAAAGCGTTGCAGATTCGGACTGCCGTCCGCGTTGAGTTTCACCGGCACTGTCCAGGGATCTAAGAAGAAGGTATTGATGCCGTGTTCGCGCAAATCTTGGCACTGTCTGTTTCTTGCCTCCGCATCATTTCCGGGCAGCGAATTCGTCCAGAGCCCGTAGATGCGTTCGCTTTTCAACAGCTTCACTGGCAGAACCTCCAGTTCCAACGGCAAGCTTACGGCATCACTGAGCTTCAAGGTACTTCGATATTTATCCGGCACCGTCCCCTCGGGGATTTTCGCGATGATCCACATCAGGCTGCATTGTTTGGCGGGGATTCTCCACTGCTTGCTCACAATCAATCTGTCGGGTTGTTCCGCCGCGGCATCGCCAAACGCGGGATAGTGCAGGTAGTCCAGCGGAATGTGCGACTTCTCGGCCTCTTTGTAGCTCAACATGCGTATGTCGAAAAACGCTGCGGCGATGCGATTGCCGTTTTCACTTGTCCAGTCACTCATTTCATAGGCAAACAGCTCCTCTTTTTCGAGGGTTCTGGCCGCCACCAAGATGGCCAGACGTTCTCCCGGACAGGCCTGCCACTGTAAACGGCCGCGCATTTCCTCCGGCGTGGGGAAAGAGCTGCGTTTGATGACCCTGCCGGGCACGGGGGCAAAAAACAGACAGTTTCTGTCTTCGGTTGGCGTGAAGTCAACCTGCACATGCATGGCGTTGCCGCGCGCATCATTACGCAAAGTCAACGTGCCGTCCGTCTGCTTGGCAGACAAGCGGAAGACTTTGTCGTAGTAGGCATTTTGGTAGTTGCTGACTTCGTTCAGCGAATTGGCATTGCCTAAAAAAGCTTCGCGTCTGTAAAGCGTGCCCGGCGTCTGGGCGTTAAAGGGGATGTAATCGCTGTCCGCCCGCACAAACCAACGTTGCCGTTCAGCCGCATAGAGCGGGGTTTTTATGGCGGGCAAGCGGCAGAGGTCAACCAGATATGCCGGGGTGTTGATCGGCTCGGCCAATTCCTTGCCGTTGAGGCGCATGCCCAAAAAGTAGCCGCCGGCAACTGCAGTCTGGCCCGTACGCGCAAGAGCGCGGTTTTGCCCCGAACCGCTTCCGGTATTGTTATTTCCACATTGCTACGGGGCGTAATAATCAACTCGCCGGCCAGACAGAGACCGGCTCCCCAGATGCAACCCAGCATAATAGCGAGTTGTTTTTTTAGTTGTTCCACTTTGGTTCTCCGTCGTGGGCCTGCACGGCCTGTCTGTGTGCATATCCGTACAGGCAGATGTCGCGCTGTGCCTGAAATTGGGTAGGGGCAGTATCTCACATTCCGTGGCGCTTGCCATCCCCCCTTTTTTGATGAAACACTGTACTCTTGATAAAGTGAATGTGGCCGCATCGCCGAGTTCTGGTATACTTCAGGCATGAAGTGGGGCTTGGCGATTCTGTTGGCGATTGTGGTCGTCGCGCTACCGTTCCTCTTCCGGCGCACGCCGGAGGCGGAAATGGGGGCGGACGCTGCTGAGTTGATTATCATCTCGCCGCACAATGAGGCAATCCGTCAGGAGTTCGCCGAGGGGTTCTCGCGTTGGCATCAGGCGCGGTTCGGTTCTCCGGTCCGTGTCGATTGGCGGGTGATCGGCGGCACGACGGAGATCATGCGCTATCTGACTTCGGAATATGCGGCGTCGGCGCGGCGTTTTCTCAAAACGCAGGGCATGGAGTGGCCGGCGGATGGTGCGCAAGCCGTGCTGTCTGGCAAGCGGCCGGATGACGAGGCGCGCGGGGCTTTGTGGCAGGCTTTTCGCGCATCTGACGCACCGGAAGAGATCACTTGCCGCATCGATCTCTTTTTTGGCGGCGGTGTGTATGACCACTCGACGGCGGAGCGGCGGGGACTGACCGTGCCAGCTTGGGGTGCCGCAGGTCCGCCTGTGGGACTTTTTGAAGACGCCGAAGGGCGCGTGCTGATTCCCACAGCCATGAACGGCGAGGTCTGGCGCGGCAACGCCTACTACGGGTGCGTGTTGAGTGCCTTCGGAATTTGCTACAACATGGATCGTCTCGCCGATCTCGGTATCGACCGGCCTCCGGCGGCATGGGAAGACCTTACCGATGCACGATATGCCGGTCATTTGGGACTTGCCGATCCCACCAAGAGCGGCAGCGTGGCCAAGGCGTATGAGATGATGATCCATGCCCGTTGCGCGCAGCATGTGGCCGAGGCCGGATTCAGCCGCGAGCAGGTTCGACGTTACGAAGCCATGTTTGAGCAAGCGACAGCGTTGACCAACGGATTGCCGGAAAATGTGCCGTCCGCCTACCAACAAGCGGTGGAGCAGGGGTGGCTGGAGGGGCTCAACTTGGTGCGGCGTATCGGTGCCAACGCGCGCTATGTGACGGATGCGTCTGCCAAGGTGCCGAATGACGTCGGGATGGGCGCGGCAGCGGCTGGCATCGTGATCGATTTCTATGGCAGGATGCAGTCAGAACTCTCCACGCCGCCCGGCCGCACACCGGTCATGACCTATGTGACACCGGTCGGGGGGACGAGTGTGACAGCCGATCCGGTGAGTCTGCTGCGGGGTGCGCCGCACCGCGAGCTGGCCGTGCGCTTCATCGAATATCTGCTGGGCGAAGAAGGGCAGCGCCTGTGGAATTACCGCGCCGGAACACCCGGCGGTCCGACGCAGTTCACCTTACGCCGCCTGCCGATCCGGCGCGACTTTTATCCGTCGCCCGATCCGGTGTTTCAGGCTGCGCATGAGCGGCACCGGCCTCATTTGAGCGATCCGTTGTGGCAGCCTGACGTCGATGCCTATCGGCTGGGTGAAGCGTTTCACTATGAGGCGCGCTGGACCGGCCGCCACTTCGGCATTCAGCGTGATCTAATCCGTGCCATGTGTCTGGATGCAGGCGATGAACTCAGACGCGCCTGGCGTGTGATTCAAGAGAACGGCGGGCCTGAGGCCAATCCCGAGGCCATGCGTCTACTGGAGGCGATGCCCGACACGCCGGTTCCGCTGACTTGGTCCAGCGCACTCGCCTACTACGCACGCCAGCCACGGCTGGATGTGCTGAGCGCGTGGACGGCTTTTTTCCGTAAGCACTACCGGCTGGCCGAGGCTGCGGCCCGCCAGCCGCGCGCGCGACCGGCCAGCGCAACA
>JAKJHA010000199.1 GCA_022704125.1 Verrucomicrobiota bacterium
TGGAGCAAGAGGAGCAGCCCGCCGCGCTGTGCACAGCGGCCGGTCTGGTCTTGTACGGGCATATGACCTATGAGGACCGCGGCGTACTGGCACCGGTCAAAAACATCTTTAAGGGGTTGTTCAGGCGATGAATCAGGAGCAGCAACATACTGGATTGCTTTTGCTCGGCGTGGGGGGCGGCGGTTGCCGTCTTGCGACGTCGGTCCGCGCCGCCTACGGTGAGGGTCTGCGTGTGTTGTGCGTCGATACGGACGCGCAGCCGTTGCGTACTGCGGCCGGCGCCGGCATACCGACCGTGCTGCTTGGCGGCTCACGCCTCTCTGGCCACGGTACGGGCGGTGACGCAATTCTCGGACGCTTGGCCGCGCAAGATGATCTTGAATCGCTGTGCGCCCAGATGCAGGATGCGAGGACGGTGGTGATCCTCACGAGCTTGGGTGGTGGCACAGGGGGTGGCGCCACGCCTGAGATCATCAAAGCCTTGCACGATATGGGCTTGGCCACCATCTGTTTTGCCACGCGGCCGTTCGCCTTTGAGGGTGATATCCGCGCCAAGTTGGCCACCCGCGTGCTGCCGTTGATCGAGGAGACGGCGGACTCGCTGATCAGTATCCCGCTGGACGACCTGTTCAGCGACGCGCGCGAAGAGATGCTGGCCGATGCGATTCAGGTTGCGGAAGGCTTGATTTCTGCGGGTGTGACGTTGCTGTGGCGGTTGTTGACCAAGCCCGGCTTTATTCAACTCGATCCCGAAAGACTGCACGCCATGGTGCTGACGGGCGGCAATGCGCGCTTGGGTTTTGGGTCGGCCTCCGGAGCGGATCGCGCACGCCATGCGGTCGAGGCGCTGAAGAGCTGCAGTCTGCTACGCAAGGGCGACTCGTTGGCCAAGGCAAGCGCCGTGATGCTGGGTATTCTGGCAGGCCCTGACCTGCGGCTGGCTGAAATCGGCGAAGTCATGGATGCGTTGCGCGGTCATGCCAAAAAAGGCTGCCTGTTTGAAATGGGCACAGTGCTCGATGCGCAGTATGAAGGACGCATTGATTTGGTCGCTCTCTCGTTTGAGAGCTGGAGCGCTGCGGTCAACCAGCCCGCTCCGGCAGCCAAAGATGCCGCACCGCCTACCGCTGCTGAACCTCCGGTAGCCGACACCTTCCCCATCCAGCCGGGAAGTCGGCGTAGTCGCGTGAAGGGCAGCAAACTCTCTTTCGGAGCAACCGGACGCGGCAAGTTCCGTGACGTGGAGCCCACGTTACATGAAGGACAGGATCTCGACGTGCCGACCTATATTCGGCGCGGGATCATACTGGAACGCTAAACGGCTGATCGGAGGGAACCGGAATGAGAAGAGTGTGCGCGCTCTTGGTTTATCTGGGCGCAGCTTGGTCGATGGCAGAACCGCTGGCGGGAACCCGGACAAATGATCTTTCCGATGCCTACTTGAGCGGGCTTGACCGTTTTACATTGCGCGAGACGGAACGCATCGCGGCCGAGAGATCAGCCCGGTGGCGTCGACATTTGCCCGAGGGTGACCCGGCTGCCGCCGCATGGCTGGCCACAAACAGAGCCGAACTGGCCCGCATGCTCGGCGTACGTGATGCACGCGTACCCTTTGATGCGCCCGAGACGCTCGGCACACTTTCGCATGACGCGGTCGTGGGGCGTACCGAGACGCACACGCTGTTGCGCATCCGCTGGCCGGTGATCGGTGATTTTGCAGCCGAGGGCCTGTTGCTCGAACCGACACAGCCGTCGGCCATCGTCACCAACATCGTGCATCTGCCGCATGCGGGCATCACACCTGAACAAGTACTGGGGCTCACGAATGGTGCCGCTGCAGCGTCGCGTCTGGGGTTCCGCTTCCCGCCGTCGAATTGCCGAATGGTTGTGCCCGCTGTGATCAGTCGGAAGAAATCCAAATACCTGAGCGAGCTGCCCGATCTTTCCCGCAAGCCGGGCGCGGCCACACGCGGCGGCAGAATCATGACCGCCCGCGAATTTGTCTATCGCCCGGCCTATGTGATGGGACGGCATGTGATCGGCTATGAGGTGCAGGAGGTGTTGGCACTGGTCGATTGGTTCCGCGCCCAAACCCCGTCGGCATCGGTCCGCGTTGAGGGATGGGGCGACGGCGGCATGCTGGCGCTGTATGCGGGTGCGTTGGATACTCGGATTGATCATACTGTAGTGGCCGGTTACTTCGGTGCACGTGAGGCCTTGTGGCGCGAACCGATCGACCGCAATGTTTTCGGTCTGCTACGTCACTTCGGCGACGCAGAGGTAGCCGCGCTGATCGCGCCGCGGCGGCTCACCGTCCTGTCCACACCGGGGCCGGAAGAGACGATTACACGTGAGTTGAAGCAGGGCGAAGGCGGCGCTCCGGGCGAGTTGGTCTCGCCGGCGGTGGACGCCGTCGACCGCGAAGTGGCGCGGGCCCGCGAGCTGGTGCCATCCGATGGCGGCGGCTGGCTCGTGCGGGTGACGGATCGCGAGGCCGCCGACAGCCACGATTCTGCCGCGTCCTTGGCGGGTGGCAAATGGCACGGTGCGACGGTCGATACGGCGGCATGCGCGGCACGGGAAACGCGGCTGGTTAAAGGCATGAATGCGTTTTCGCAGCATCTGATAGCGGTTTCACCAGCGACGCGCCATGCGTTTTTCGCCGACCTTGATCTCTCATCGCCCGCAGCGTTTGACCGTTCCGCCGCAGCGTATCGCACGTACTATTTGGAGCGCGTGATGGGCCGCATTGACAGCGCGCGGACGGCGTTGAACCCGCGTACGCGCGTGATCGAAAAAACCGCCGCATATACCTGTTACGAGGTAGTACTGGATGTGCTGCCTGATTTCATACTCTACGGATATCTGCTGGTTCCGAACAACATTCAGGTCGGCGAACGACGCCCGTTGATTGTCGCGCAACACGGACGCGGCGGCACGCCGCGCACGCTCATGTCGTTGCAGAACGGCGGCCGTAAAACGTACTACGAAATCGCGCCGCGCCTTGCGGAACGGGGTTATCTCGTGTTTTCACCGCAAAATCCGTATGTGTTTGAAGACCGTTACCGTCAGCTTGTCCGCAAGGCGAATCCGTTGCAATGGACCATCTACTCATACATCCATCTCCAGTATGAACAGATGTTCGACTGGTTGGACACCCTGCCCTTTGTGGATGGCGCGCGTATCGCGTTCATCGGCCAATCCTACGGCGGCAAGACGGCGGTACGCGTGCCGCCGGTGATGCCGCGCTTCTGTCTGGTGGTGGCGACAGGCGACTTCAATGAGGGCATCATCAAGATGGCCTCAACCCGCTATCCCTTCAGCTTCGCGTTGGTGGATGAGTACGAGATGTTCGAGTTTGATCTCGGCAACACCTTCAATTACGCCGACCTTGCCGGCCTGCTGGTTCCGCGTCCGTTCATGGCGCAGCGCGGCCACGCGGACGGTGTGGCCTGGGATGAATTCGTTGGTTACGAGTATGCGCGCGTGCGGCGCTTGTACACGAAGCTCGGCTTGTCCGACCGCACGGCGATTCACTGGTTTGACGGTGGACACGAGATTGCGGTGGATGCCGCCTGCGATTTTTTTGATCGCTTCCTAAGACAATGATGCTCCGGTGTAACACGAGCAGACACCGAAGGTGTAGCATGCGCTGCGGCAGGCGTCAAAACCGGCCGCGCGCAGCAGACCCAGCATAACTTGGCCTTGCGGCACCTGTTCGATCGAAGCCGGCAGATAGCGGTACTCTTGTACGTGTCCTGAGAAGAGACGCCCGAGCAGCGGCATGACGCCCCTGAGGTAGAGCCGGAAGAGTGCGCGCATCGGCATACGCTCAGGCTGTGAAAGTTCAAGGATCACAACGCGGCCGCCCGGCGCGAGCACGCGGCGCATCTCTGCCAGTCCCGCCGCGATGTTTTCAAAATTGCGCACGCCGAACGCAACGGTCACCGCATCAAACGAGCCATCCGCAAACGGCAGTTCCAGACAGTCCCCGTGCACCAAATCAATACGGTCGCACAATTTCGCACGTTCGATTTTTGCACGGCCTGTCGCCAGCATGCCCGCCGACAGATCAATGCCCGTGATGTGGGCGCGCGGCAGACGGCGTGCGGCGAGGATCGCGAAATCCGCCGTTCCCGTCGCAACATCCAGTATACGCTCCGGCGGTGGTTGATCTTGTACGAGCAGACGCAACGCACGCCGCCGCCAACCGCTATCGATGCCGAACGAAAGAATGCGGTTAAGACGGTCGTAGCGGTGTGCAATCACATCGAAGGCTTGCGTGATCTGCTCGCGCTTGCGTTCGCCACTGTTGTAAGGTGTGATGGATTCAACACTCATGGGATTGGGAGGAGAGAAAGTCATCCAGCAGGACGGCGAGACGCGCACGCGCAATAGCGAAGAGCTTGCCTTCGGCCGCGCTCAGATGGTCGGTCAACGCCTGATAGCAGGCGTAGGGATCGCCGTCGGCCAGCATGCGCAGGCGACGGCACGCCTCGCCGAAGTGGCCGCGGTTGTGTACCAACTCCCAGCAACGCGCGAAACGCTGGACTCGCGCGAGCGTTGCAAAGTCCATCGCGTCAGAGTACAGCAGTTCGTAAGGCGGTTCGGGGTTGAAGACGAGGCCGAAGCGTTGCGCCTCGCGCACGAAACGCGTGCCCGGCAAGCCCTTCAGTAAATTGACCTGCACTTTGGGGGGAGCGCAGACGGTGACCAGTTTGTTGAAGCTGCGCGCGAAGGCCGCCTCGTCCTCGCCGGGCAATCCAAAAATCAGGTCGGCATGAACCGTCGCGCCGGTCTCTTGCGTCAAGACGCGTACATTTTCAAGCGTGTGCGCGGTGTCGGGACTGCGGCCGATCGTGGCTGCGACATGCGGGGTCAGAGTTTGGACACCGACTTCGAGATGTAGGGTCTCATCTGGAAAAGCGGTCAGGCGCTTGAGCACATCCGGGTGCAGGCGGTCGGCTTGGATTTCCAGGTGCAGACGGGTGTCGGCGGTGACGCGGTCGAGGAAAAAGTCGAGCACCGCGCAGGCGTGTGCAACC
>JAKJHA010000200.1 GCA_022704125.1 Verrucomicrobiota bacterium
CCCACGCGGGCTTACGGAATATGTTCTGCTTCAGATAGGTGAAGTACGCCACGCCCTGGCCACCCTCGTCATAATGTCCGGGCGTGATATGGCCGGGAATGACTTGCGCTTTGTTCCTATACGGGCGGTGGTTGTCAGCCTCGGAACTTTTGACCTCCAGCATCACGGGTGCCGACTGTCCGATTAGCCCCTTGGAATCGCAGGCCATGGCAATGAGAATGTTCTCGCCGGTATAGAGCCGCTTAGCCGGCAACGTAAACAGCGCCGACGGCGCGGCTTTTTCGGCGCGGATACGTCCATTGCTGAACAGGCAGAGGTTGGTCACCGCCGCGCC
Organism: Verrucomicrobiota bacterium; assembly: GCA_022704125.1. GTDB lineage: Bacteria > Verrucomicrobiota > Kiritimatiellia > RFP12 > UBA1067 > DUPH01. The sequence continues at coordinate 335 of JAKJHA010000200.1, forward strand.
GTCTGCCGAGGCTGTCACGCGGAAGGTCACATCGTCGTCCGGACGAACCACGCGCACAGACGGCTCCAGTTGCAGGGTGACGCTCGGTCTGGCCCTCCCATCCGTGTCCTCCTCGTAAACGCGGACATAATCCACCATCAATGAGTCGGGCCATTGCCCGTCGGCATAGTCACCCATCCAGTCCTTGGAGCGGTTCGGATCGCGGAAACAGCCGGAGATCCAGATGCACATCGGCTGCGTCGTTACGGGGACCTCGCGGTAGTTCAGCCGCAAGGTCTCTTTGCCGTCGCAGTAGAAAACATACTCCAGCGGCGTCCACTCCACGCCGATGACGTGAAAGGCATTCCAGTCGTCCACCGCGACGTGCTTGCCGCGCGAGATGCTGTGAAGGCTGTTGCCTTCCAGCTCGCCGGCGCGCTTGTCGTTTTCGCCGGCGTAACCCAACTGCGAGTCGAAATGGATGTTGTGCGTGAATTCGGGGCTTTTCTTTGGCTTTGGGTAGTCTTCGAACATATCGATTTCCTGTCCCATGACGAAAGGGTTCGGGCCGACCTCGACGCCGTAAAGCCAGACGGCGCCCCACCAGCCCGGCTCGCGGGTGAACCGGGCGCGCGTTTCAAAGTAACCGTACGTACGCTGGAATTTCCCTTTGGTTCGGGCACCTTCGTGATAGCGGTAGGCCCCGTCCGCGTCGCGGGTGACCTTGACGACGAAGTGGCCGTTCCCGTCCACTCCGGCATGGTCATTGTCCCAGATGCCCTTCGCACCGTTCCAACAGAACGCCATGCCGGGCCGAGGGGGGCAGAACGTCCACTTCGTCGTATCCAGCGTCTTCCCGTCGAACTCGTCTTGGAAGACCAGCTTCCATTTTTTATGCGGCGGCAGCAGCGACTCGGCAGCAGCAGACTGAGAACAAGCGGGAAACAGTGCCCCCGAGAGCAGCAAAAACACTGTGCCGATAACCGGCGAGCGACTGCCCGCCCATTTCGATATGCCTCTTATCACGGCAACACCTCCCATCATCCGCCCTCGGCGGGACCGGCACATCCATTTTTCAGAAACTTACCACAAGAGCATCTGCTCACAGCACCCAAGGCGCCCGAAGCGGAACCCGCTGCAGGGCGTTGGCTGCGGGATCGTCCGGTACGCGCTCCGCGACCGGATCCCATTTCAGGGTTTTGCGCCCGAGCCTGTAGGCGATGTTCGCCAGATGCGCCAGCGTGATCGAGCGGTGTCCAATCTCGCAATCGGTCAACGGCCTCTTGCCGGAATAGATGCAGTCAATGAAGTTCCGCTCGTGGACCGCATTCCGGAAAAGCTTGATCTCGTCGTCCCGGATTTTTTCGCGGACAAGCTCGGCGGGCTTGGTCTCCAGTTTGCCGAGCCCCGTGAAGATCTCCTTACCATTCTTGCCGATAAAGGTGATGCCCAAACGGCAGGCGTTACTCACGAGCACCCGCGTGCCTTCAGCGTAGATCAACTCGAACGCGAACGCCTTCGCTGTATTGTAGATGCTTTCGAGCGGTGGAATTTCGCCGCTGATGATGTCGACCCGCACCGGTCCGGAATCGTCCTTGTCCAGTGCCCACTGGACGATGTCCAGAAAGTGCGCACCCCAGTCCGTGATGTAACCGCCCGAATAATCGAAATTCCAGCGCCAGATCAACGGATAGTGCAGCGCCGGTATGAACGGACGCTTGGGGGCCGGCCCCAGCCAGAGATCGAAATCCAGCATGTGCGGCGGCGGTTTCGGCAAAGGTTCCGTGGAGAGCAGATCGGGCGTCTTGCCCCACGTGGAGTAACCGCCGGGAATGCCGACCTCAATGCGGTCAAGCGCCCCGAGACGTCCGTTGCGAACGAACTCGCACGCCATCCGGTTATAGTCATCCGAGCGCCGCTGCGAGCCGGTCTGGAAGGTTACGCCCGCTGCCTTCACCGCATCGCACAGCGCGCGGCCCTCACCGATGTTGAGTGAGAGAGGCTTCTGCCCGTAGATGTGCTTGCCTTTGCGCGCCGCATAAATGCCCATTACACAGTGCCAGTGGTCCGGCACACTGATGACCACCGCGTCGACATCCGCCTTCTCGATCATCTCTCGAAAATCGACAAAGGTGCGGCAGCCTTTGTAATCCGGCTTGCCGGTTTTTTCGGCGTAGAATTTGTTGACGCGGTTCATACCCGGGACGTGTCCACCGCTGCGCTCCGCATTGTAGCCGTAATACTTGCCTTCTGCGACCACATCGCACACAGCCACGAGCTGGCAACGTTCGTCATTGAGGAAGTTACCGATGTTGTCGTGCCCCATGGTACCGTAACCGATCATGCCGACATTGATGCGCTCGGACGGCGCGGGCCGTTTGCCGCGTCCCAAAGCCGAGGCTGGGATGATCAGAGGAGCAGCGGATGCCGTCGCCGCGCCAGCCAGAAACCGACGTCGTGAAATCATGAGCTTTTTCATGAGAATCCCTTCTTTCGTTCGAGTTTTTCAAAACTAAAACAGCTTAATCATAAAACCACGCCGCAGCCAGTGCATATACACCGTGTGCGTGTCTGGGCTGACAAATGGGGTCTCCGCCTGGATGGCGATCCCTCCTCCACCGGGGCTGGAATACCAGCCGGCCGGCGTGTGCCCCGAACGGAACACGGCGTTTGTCGGGATGAAACTGCCGTAGACCAGATTGGTCAGCGGAACGTAGACATCCAGACGGCTTGTCCCCAGCCCTACGAAGGCACCGGGGGCAGCGTCAAAAATGACCAGCTTAAAGGGCGGGCTCTCAAACGCGCCGATGTCCACGATGCCGTTCACGACACGCGCGTTGCCCGCCAGATCCAGTGTGCCCACCGCGCTGCCGGGCACTCCCGCATCGATGCAGGGCGAGGCGGGCTGCAAACGGAAATCGTCTTTCGACACGTCCATGAACAGGGGGTCGGTGGTCACGGTAATGCCGTCTCCCGCCGTTGAACAGCAACAGTTCCCGAAGTGGCAGAGAGCGCCGTACTGAGTTCCGGAATTGCCCCAGATGATGCAGTTGGTCGCGTACACGTGAAGGTCGTGCGAGCCCACCCCCGTCACGCCGCTCCCCGTATTGTGCGCGACCGTGCAGTTGACCAGCAGGGCGGGACCATAGACCCCGCCGTAGTTGGGCGAAGCGTTGGCCGCTATCAGCGAGTTGTCGACCCGGAAGGGCTCGTAACAGCCGCCGCCGTTTCCTGCTGCCGTATTATGGGTAATCACACACCGCTCGAAAACCGCGCCGTAGGCCACGCCGCCGCCGTAGTCCGACACGTTGTTGGTGATGACGCAGTCGCAGACTGTTGCCCTGCCTCTGGGCGTTGCCGTTCCGCCGGTGATGCCTCCGCCGGTATAGCCCCGGTTGTTCCGGATCACGCAGTTCGTCACGCAGGTTCCCGCTGCGGGCGGCCCGTCCAGGCAGATGCCGCCCCCGCCGCGCAGGTGCTCGTATGCCACACCGCCCCCCGCTTTGGTCACGCCCTCTTCCACCGTGAAGCCGTCCAGAACGCCGTTGTTCATAAACACGCAGCGGATCGCGCCGTCGGTGTTATACGTCGCCGTTCCGGAGCCACGGATCACGGTCTGCGCCGGGCCGTTCACACTCTTGACCCGGATCGCCTTGGTGATCACCACCCGGTTCGAGAGCGCACCACCGTACGGCGAAGCGGCCGCCCCCGTCGCATACACACCGTTTGAAACCCATACCACCATACTCGCCTCGGCCGTGTCGACCGCCGCCTGAATGGTCTGTTTCGCATCCGCCCACGACCAACCGTCGGCCGCGTCGTTTCCGTTCGTCGCCACGAACATCTGGTTGTATTCGTAGGCTCCGACATCAATCGTTCCGAAAAGGACACGCGCGTTGCCCGCCAGATCCGTCGTCTGCCGCGCCACCGTCATATCGCCTGCGTTGATCGCCGGCGAGCCCGCGCACAGGCTGAAATCCCCTTGGTTAAAATCAGTGAAAACCGGCGTCACACTTGGGTCAATCAGGGTTAGCTCAGCATGAGTCGTATCCGCCGTACCCGCGAACGTGTTCGTAATAACGCTCGTGGAACTCACTTTGCCAACATCAACTCCGGATCCCCCCGTGTTGCCGAACGCAAGACAGTTATAGACTTTCTTGCTACCCGCAATGTGGATGCCGGGCGCGTTCTCCGAGATCGCCGTGTTGCTGACCACCGTGCAGTTGTACAAGTCAGCATCGAACACCCCGCCCACGCTGTGCGACCGGTTATAGGCGATCAACGTGTTGTATGCGGATCCCCCTATGACCCCGCCGCTATTCCCCTTCTTATAGGACGTCAGGTTGTTCGACAGGACGCTGCACTGGAACAGCGCGGCCGCGTACGTCCCCCCGCCGCTGCCGTTGGTGACGGTGTTGCCGCTGACGAGGCAACGCGTCAGCGTCCCTCCGCATGCGCCCCCGCCGCCGCCGTTCGCCGCGTTCTGTGCCACATTGCGGGTAATGACGCAGTCCGTCAGCGTGGACAACCGCGTGCCGCCGCCGCCGCCGGTCCCAAACCCGGCGACCGTGTTGTTGCTGATCACGCACCGGTAAAACGTTCCGTAAAAAGCTCCGCCGCCGCCGTAGGCGCTGTTTGCATACGCGACCCGCGTTGCCGCGTTGTCGCGGATCGTGCAGTCATAATATTCGCCGCTGGGAAATCCGTAGACGCCGC
>JAKJHA010000201.1 GCA_022704125.1 Verrucomicrobiota bacterium
ATGATCTACTGGATCGGCGTGGCGAACGGCGTCACGGCCACGTGGATCGCGATGGCGGGATACGGGATTTTCCGCGGTCTCTTCGAGGTCAATACCCATGCGTCACTGTTCGACGTGGTGCCGGCGAGATTCCGTTCAAGCGCAGTCGGGCTGATGACGATGACGGCGTTCTTTTTGGGCACAGTACCGCCCAAAATGATCGGCAAGTTCTGTGACCTGCACGGCAAGGTGGCCGGCATCCAGCAGGGCTTCACGGTGCTGGCGTTCGCTTACGTTCTGGGTGCAATCGCGATATTCTGTTCGATGTTGTTCACGTTCAACCGTGACCGCGTAGTAGAGTAGGAGGCTCTTGCAAAACCCCTTGATTGCAGGTGTGGCACGGGCATCTTGCCCGTGTTTCATGGGCGGGACGCCCATGCCACGAAGGGTTTGGCAAGAGCTTCGTAGGAGAGTGCTTTATGAAAATCACTGGGATTAAAACGTTTGTCTGTCACGCCTATCGAACGAACTGGGTGTTCGTCAAAGTGCTGACCGACGAGGCCGGTCTCTACGGGGTCGGTGAGGCCACGCTGGAGTACAAGGAGGCTACCATCGTCTCCGCGTGCCAGGATCTGGAGCGTGACATGCTCGGCAAAGATCCGCGCGACATTGAGGCGATCTGGCACAGCAACTACCGCGACGCCTATTGGCGCGGCGGACCAGTGCTGATGAGCGCGATCTCGGCGATCGACATCGCGCTGTGGGACATTCTTGGCAAGAGCCTGGGCGTGCCGGTCTGGCGGTTGCTGGGCGGGCGTGTGCGCGACAAGGTGCCGTGCTACGCCAACGCCTGGTTCGCAGGCGCGAAAGAGCCGGAAGAGTTTGCGGAAAAAGCTGCTGAAGCGATCGAGACCGCTGGTTGGAAAGGGCTGAAGTGGGATCCCTTCGGCACCGCCTACCGGCAGCTTGAACCACAGGCGTTCCGCAAGGCGATGCGCTGCATCGAAATGGTCTATGAGGCGGTCGACGGCCGCGCGGAAATTTTAATTGAGGGACATGGGCGCTTCGATCTGCCGACCGCGCTGCGCATCGCCAATGCGCTGGAGGCGTTCAATATCCTCTGGTTTGAAGAGCCGATCATCCCCGATACCGTCGAAGCGATCGCCGATCTGCGCAGCCGCGTCAAGGTGCCGCTTTCGTTCGGCGAGCGGCTCTACAGTACCTGGCAGTTCCGTACGCTGCTGGAGGCACGTGGCGCGGATTTCGTGCAGCCGGACGTCTCGCACGCCGGTGGCATCACCGAGTTACGCAAGATCGCGGCGATTGCCGAATCGCATCACATCCCCTTCTGTCCGCACAACCCCAGCGGGCCGGTGGCCAACGCCGCCACGCTTCAGCTCGCCGCGTCGCAACCCGGCTTCTATCTGCTGGAGACTATGGCCAACGATGTGCCGTGGCGGCGCGACGTGTGCGACGAAGCAGTCACGTTGCATGATGGCGAGATGCACATCCCGGCGGACCGGCCGGGGATCGGCGTGGACATCAACGAGGCGGCCATCGCGAAACATCCCTATCAACCGATCTCGCTCCGCCACTACAAAGGCACCCTGACCGAGATCCGTCCCGCTGACGCAACGGCCTTCTTTAATTGAGTGCATGGACGATAGAGACATCCTTCAGCCGGAGACATTGTTGACGCGCGACATGCGGCTCAACGTCAAAGAGGCGGAGGCGGGGCAACCGCTGGCCGCTTATCTGGCGTCGCGCTTTACGTATCATGACCATGCGGCGTGGTGTCGGCTGATCGACGAAGGGCGTGTCACACTGAACGGAAACCCCGCTGCGATACAACATCCGCTTGCGGTCGGGGATCGCATCCAGTACGACGCATCCGGCATTCCTGAGCCGCCGGTGGATGACACGTTTGCCGTGGTATGGGAGGACGCTGATCTGCTGGCCGTGAACAAGTCGGGCAACCTGCCCTGCCATCCGGGCGGACGCTACTTCAACCACACGCTCTGGGCCTTGCTGCAAACACGCTGCGGATACGCGCCTCCCGTTTTTATCAATCGTCTGGACCGCGAAACCTCGGGCGTGGTGCTGATCGCCAAAAATCGGCGGGCGGCGGCACATCTCTGGCGGCAGTTTGCCGCACATCGGGTGGACAAGCGCTACACCGTTTATGTTGAGGGGCGCTTTCCGGAACGCATCGACGCCGCAGGCTGGTTGCTGCCCGACACAGCTTCGGTGATCCGGAAGAAGCGACGCTGGATTCCGGCTGTCTCACCTGCCGCAGCGCCAGTTCCAGATGCCGAGTGGTGTGAGACCGCGTTCACGCGCGTTTCGTGTGGCAACGGAATCAGCCGTGTGACGGCCGAACCGCGCACAGGCCGCCTGCATCAAATCCGGGCGACGTTGTTCTCGTTGGGCTTTCCGGTGACCGGCGACAAGGTGTACGGTGTAGACGAGACGGCCTTCCTGCGTTTTTGCACAGACGCCCTCACAGAGGTTGATCACATGCGGCTTCGCATCAAGCGGCAAGCACTGCACGCGGCGTGGCTCCGCTTCCGTCACCCCGCCAAGCAGAACTGGGTCGAAGTTGAGGCTCCGCTACCGTCGGATATGGCTGCGCTAAACGGGCTGTGTCACTCGCCGAAGACCTCGACCTCGGTATAGTGGTTGTAAGGGTCCGAGGTGTTGCCGTTGCTGGTGATCCGCACATAACGCGCTCGCACGCCGTTGCCGGCGATCCGGCGGCCGAAGTGGTCTTCGAAATACTCTTTGTCGTTGCCGCGGCCGAGCCCAGCGCTGTTGTCGTAGTCATTGTTAAAAAGCGTGACGACGCCGGTTTTAAAGGAAGGATCGCTGGAAACCTGTACGACCGTGTCGCGGTAGACGCACTGCTCAGGTCGTTCACGCCAGAGACATACCGCATGGATCGCGGCGTTCGTGCCGAGGTCAATCTGAATCCAACGTACGCCCGGAGCGAGTTCGAGGTAAGCGGATGGACTGTATTGCTTGTCCCCGTCAGTGACCAGCGCGAGGTCGCGAGGTGACACGGTATCGTCGTTGCAACGCACCGCACATCCGCCAGACAGTAGACGCGTGCCCGTCGGCACGAGTAGGGGCGGGGGCGGTACGTTGTCGCCCCGATACGCCTCGCGATGCGGCGAGCGCACGTCGATCGGCGTGCCTTCAAAAGTCGGCTTAGGCAGTGTTGGTGCCAGCGCCTTCACCTTCGGCTCTTCACACGTAGCCGTCGTGGCCAAAACAAGCATAGCGAAGCCCATCGCCAGAATGCGGTGGTTACAGTTTTCGAGTAGGGGGCAAACAATCATCTGGACACCTCCGATGGTACCGGCAGCGGGACACCTGCGGACACGGGCTTCCCAAAATTGGGAGTGCCGTCGGTGTTCCATCCGAATTGTTGCATCCGCACGTTACGGTCCCAGCCGCTGCCTTGGCGTTTCGCCGCGTGGTAGACGATCCAATCCTCACGGCCGTCCGGGGACTTAACGAAAGAGGCGTGGCCGGGACCGAAGACATTCTCAGTACGCGAGAAGACAGCCTGCTGTGCCTTGCTCCAAGCGGAAGCGTTAAGCGGGTCGTTGCCTGTAAGCTCGAGTAGTCCGAGACAGTAGTGGTCAGTCCAACTCCCGCTGGCCGAATACACGATGAACACGCGCTTGCCGTTACGCAAAATCTGCGGTCCCTCGTTGACCAGAGGTCGCCCGTGGACTTCCCAAAGAAGCTCGGGTTTCGATATCTGTGTACGTGGACCGCTGATGGTCCACGGATTGGCCATCGGCGCGATATAGAGATTCTGGGTCACGTTTTCTTCGCCTGGCCAGCCCGACCAGATGAAGTAGAGTCGTCCATTGTCCCTCTGCAAGACGGTGCCGTCGATGGCCCAGCGGTCGTCGGGTGCAGCGATTTTACCCTTGAAGGAAAAGGGGCCCAGCGGATCCTTCTCTGCGCGTTCGAGCACATACATGCGGTGGTTGTGGTTGTCGCCGTCATCGGCCGCGACATAGATGTACCAGCGGTTCTGCAGGCGGTGTAGTTCCGGCGCCCAGAGATTCTTCGAGTGGGCCGTGTTGGGCGGAGGCGTCCACACGGCGACAGCTTTGGCACTGCCAATCTCATGGAGCCGCTCAGAGCGACGGACCCAGATCCGGCCGCCGCCTGAATGGCAGTACAGGTAGACGTTTTCCCAGCGGATGACCCACGGGTCGGCGCCGGACTGGACGACGGGGTTCGTGAATGTCTCAGACACCCGCTCAGCACCCAGCGACAGCGCTGCCAGGAACGGCAAGATGATACCATGAAGTGCCTTGCGCACAGGAGTGACGTCGGCAAACGCACGCCATGAAAACGCGTTTCCCTTCTCATACCGGTCCGCCGTGACAGATTGCGCTGAAAGCATGAGTGCCGTCTTTCTCCTTCTGGCCGACGTTTTTGGCAGGGCTAGTGCTTACAGCGCGTACTGCGGGATCTTCAACGTCTCGCCGTCCTTCATGGCGGACATGTGCGCGTAGATGCCCGAGACCGTCGTGTTCAACGCGCAAGCTACGTCGCAGACCGGCTTCTGTTTGAGCAGGATGGCGCGGATAAAGTCATCGCTCAGGTAACCGTGCGATCCGCCGTGTCCGCCGGCCGGTACGCCTGGCGGCAGCGGCGGTTTCTCTTGTGCGACTTTCGAAATATCCGCTTGGCCGGAGTAGCGCGCTTCAAAGCTGCCCTTCTGACCATAGACGCGCCCTTTCTCGCCGCCTGCGCCGGGCATGTCCCAGCTTACCGCCATGCGCGCCATGCCGCCTTCACTGGTGCGGAACAGCGCGATCTCGGAGGCAAACGGATTGTTGTAGCGGTTCTTCCCCGGCTGGTTGTCGGGCAGCAGGCTCGGTATGGCCAGGCACGAGACCGAGGTGAAGGAGCCGCCGGTGACACAAGTGTAGAAACCGTTCGAGTGGGTCGGATAGTACTGTGGCGGCAAGCCGACGCGCCAGCCGTTGTAGGACCCGATGTGCTTGTCCATGTAGTG
>JAKJHA010000202.1 GCA_022704125.1 Verrucomicrobiota bacterium
GGACTGGCCGCCACCCCGCCGGTCTGCCACGACAGGGATATCCATTTCCCGTCTGCCGTCAACGCCATCACCGGATAACACACTTTATACGGCTCGACCAATCGCCGGTTCGCCGCCGCGCCCTTGATCTCTTTTTCATTGCTGGACGGCTCGTTTTCGAGGTACTCCACGCCCGGCAACAGCGCCTGTCCCTTACGCTCACCGAAACTACCGCATCCCGCAAACAGCGTGACCCAAGGCAGATGCACAACCTTGCGCGATTGGTTCACCGTGATTGAACCGTCGATACGGACACCGTCGCGGCACGGCGAGAAACGGCGTGTCAACCGCCATTCAGCGCCGCCAGCATCGCGCGCGCGCGCTTTGACCGTAAACCCGTCGGCGTGTTGTTCGCGCGTCACATCCGCCGACGCCAGATCGACCGGCACCATCTGTTTGCCGGTGATAACCATCAGCGTCTCGGCAGGATTGGACTCGGCAAAGGCACTCCCTTTGACGCGACAGACAAACGCATTCCAGCGGGCGGGATCATGCGCCACCTCAACAGCACCTCCGCTGACGCACAGCGGAGAAGCCGGCAAGGCCACCCGGACCGGCTTTTCGTGGGCGATCGTCGCGAGCGGCACCAATGGACGCACCCGCAACGCACGCAGCGAAACGCGACCCACGCTACCCGGCGGATCACACCGGAAACGCATCCGCGGCCCGAGCAAACGGACCATGCCACGGTATGGCGTGCCTGACGACCCCTTGCGTCTCAACCACGCCGAGTTTTCGGCGGTGAAGGGCTTGCCCTCCACAGCGAAAAAGACCTCCACGTTGCCCGGTTGCCCACACTCGGCATCCAGTTCCAGCGCCAACTGTTGCGCAACATCCGCCCCCGGCACCGTGACCGCAGGTCCCTCCAGCCATGGGTCCTCCTCACCCGTCAGTTCCACGCAAAAGCCCTCGCCTTCCGCAGGACGCGTGCGGGAATTGCCCTTCCAGCCATGACCGGGCTTGGTGAAATCAAACAACGTGACGGGTTCAGACGCCCGGCACAGCAGAGCGGACAAAGCGACCGCTCCCACAAAGTACAGCGCACGTGATAGTTTCATGCGTACAGTGTGTCGCTTCCCGGCGCACCTGTCAAGCACCCCTCGTCATCGATTGGCGAGTCATACAAAGTCCACGGTGTCCACCAAGCATGAGGCCAGAAACCTGAAGCCGAATTTTACTTTTCCGGCACGAACAGGTTCAGCAGCACGCCGGGACGGATGCCGAAGAAAGAGGCACGCTTGCCGCGGCCGAAGCGTTCGTCGGCCACGTCGCCTTGATCGGCGGCGGCGACGACGATGGTCGGTTGCAACTCTGCCGGGATGTCTTCCACGCGATTCCAGTACCCCACGTTGCGGTATTTACGCAGATACCACGGCAGCGGCCAAGTGTCAGGTGTGGGCACGGCCAACGCGATCAGGGTATCGGTGCCCTCGGCCTGCTTCGCAGCGCATTCAATCTCGGCCACCAGATTCATCGCGTCGGTGCCGGTGTGGGCATAGACATACGGGTTGCGCGGATCGGCCGGCATCTTGAAACACGCGCGATGCGCCTGCGCCACATGATACCGCATCAGCACGGCGACGCCGAACAGGATGGCCAACTTTCCGCACAGATGCACTGCCGCGAGCAGCGGCCCCGTACGCTGGCCATCGGTCCGCGAAAAGGCCTTCCAGCACGCCCCGATGCCCACCCCGGCGAGCAGGATAAAGCCGTGCAGGAACGAAAGCGCGCACCACGGCGTCTTGTACGGGATCGCGCTGTAGAGCGCCGTCAGAACCAGCGTGTAGACCGCCAGAAAACGCACCCAGCGCTGGCGGGTCCGGGTCTCTTCACTCGCCACACTGTACCGTCGGAACGGCAGGACGGACAGTAGGATCGCCAGCGCCGCAGGCAACAACAGACCGGCCTCACTCCAGACAGGCCCACGCCCGTATTTGAACCAAAAGATGATCTTCAGGTAAAAGTCCCAAGGATGCTGATGTTCCGGCACCGCAGTAGCCCGCGTGTGGTAGGTCTGGTAGGTTGAAAAGAGTGCGTCGTAGACACCGCGCGGATAGGTGAAGAACGAGGAATACAAGAGCACAGCCACAAACGCCGCCACACCGACCGCCACCAACGCGTCGCGCGTACGCCACGCGCGCCACAATCCACCGAAACCGCAGGCCGCAACCAGCGCCACTGCCGCTGCGGCGAATGAGAGCACCACCGTCTCTTTGGTCGCGGCCGCCAGGCCCGCAAACGCGCCGAAGGCCGCAGCCCAGACTAGGGTTTCTGGTTTCGGGTTTCGGGTTTCGGGTTTCTGGTTTCGGGTTTCGGGTTTCGGGTTTCGGGTTTCGGGTTTCGGGTTTCTGGTTTCGGGTTTCGGGTTTCGGGTTTCTGGTTTCGGGTTTCGGGTTTCGGGGCAGAGAGTGCCGAAGCATAACGCACGGCACACAACAGCATGCCGGTCAGGAAGGTGAGCAGCATCGACTCCTGAATGAAAAAGCGGTTGTAGTAGACCATCGCCGGAGACACAACGGTAAGAAGCGCGGCGCTGTAAAGTCCAACCCGGTTGACGAACAGACCGTGCCCGTTCGCGCATGAACCCAGCCCCAGCATCAGTAGCAGCGTGAGCAGGCTGAACGTCACCGGCACCAGACGGAAGTTCCACTCGGTCGTCCCAGCGAAAGTGTCTGCCGAAGCACGGCAGAACGGCCAAGCCGCGAAGTAGAGCGTCGGACCGTGATGGTCGGCGGGATCGTAGTGGTAATAGCCCTGATCCAGCAACAGCCCGGTCCGTACCGCCTGATTGGCCTCGTCGCCGTGCATCGGCCGCTGGTCGAGGCGCGGCACGCGCAACACCAGCGCTCCGATGATGATCGCGGCAACCGCCGCCCAACCTAACACGCGTGACAAGGCATGAGCCATCTCACTATCTCCTCGGCCCCATGCCCGGCAGGGCAACCGGCCCCTGCTGCATCATCTGACGCAGGATCGGCTCTGCCACCTGACGCAATACAGGGTTCTCTTGAATCCGCTGCAACGCTTGGGACTTGCCCAACTCAATCGCCTTGCGCAGTGCGTGCTGCATCTGCTGTTGCTGTTGGCGCATCGCGCAGAGCGTCGCCATATCGAGCCATGCGTTCCAGTCATCCGGGCGGAGCAGCAGATACCGCGAGAGCGGCACGATCATCTTGTCTGGCTGCCCGGCTTCGCCGTATATCCGTACGATCTCCATAAGCTGCTCAGGCGGAGCGGTGGTCGGCAGGCGCGCCATCACGTTGTCCATCACCTTGGCCGCATCCTCATGTTTCTTGAGGCTGCTCAGCAGCGTACCGATTTCGAACAACCGTCCGAGCGGAAGATTGGGCAGGCCCGCCAGTTGGTTCAGGTAGGTGGCCGCCGGCTCATACTGTCCCAGCTCACGGTAGGCCATGGCCAACTCAAAAGCGTCATCCGGCGCGAGCGCTTTGTCGGCTTGCGCTTTGGCGGTCAGTTCACGCACTTTGGCCTCGGTCTCGCGCACGCGGCGGATGTACGCCACGAAGTCGAAGCCGCGTCCGTTGTTGGGATCGCGCCGATTGTACTCATCGAGAATATCGATCGATTCGGCGTAGCGCGCCTGACGCAGCAGCACCTCTTGAACCAGGCGGAAGTTCGCCTCCGGGCTGACCGGATAAAGCGTCCGCGCCTCTTGGAAGGCCCGCTCACTCTCGCCCAGCATACCGCGCGCTGCGTAGAGACCGGCGATCGCGCTACGCAACTTAGAGAAGGACTTCTGGGCCGGCAAATCACGCCGGAACATCGACGAGCGCAACAGGTGACGCGTATACCAGTCCCAGAACATCATATCGTCCTGCATGGTCGTGCGGTCGATCGGCGTCTTCTCGGCGTTGATCTTCATGATCAGTCCGTGCGGCGTGAGATACGGGAACATCCAGTTGATGACATAGCTCTCTTCGATATAGAAAGCGTGACGCGCCTTGTTCTTCTGGAAGATCATGTCACACAGGATGCCGTTGATCTCCATCACGCCCAGTGCGCCGCTGACCTGCACGCGGCCGTTCTCGATCGTCAGATCGGCGTTCTTGGGACGCTTGCCCGCCTGCACCTCATCGACATAAATCTGGAAGGCGCGCGCGCTGTCATCCGGCGTCGGTATCCAGATGGGGTTGCCGTACAGGTCGCGCATGGTGTTCATGTAGGTGTTGTCGGCCAGCGCGTTCTGCGTGATCAGAAAGACATCGGGCCGCACCTGCGCAGAGTAGATCATGTAGGTGGGCACGAAGCGTCCGGGATCGGTGCCGCCGAAAAAGATAGCGTTGGGCTCCATCTCAGGCGGGAAGAGCGGGTTGGGCAACGGCTCCTCGTCGGCATCCAGTTCCTCCGTAATCGCATCCGCACCGCGCAACTGGTAGTTACCGAACTGCCAGCCGAAATCGTGGCCGTTCTGTTCCGCGCCGCTCATTGAGAAAACCAGGTATTCGTTATTGTAGTTCTCGTAGATCGGGATAGTCGCGATCAGCAACCCCGCACACAGCATACCGATGCGCAATGGCTTCAGCATCGACTCGGGCAACGTGCCGCGCTTGACCAGAGCCTTCAACAGGCGGTTGCCGATCGCCAGACCGAAAACGAGGCCGTAACCGATCCAGATCGCGAAGAGCGCGTGCGAGCTGATGAACTTGACCTTCTGAATGAACATGTCCTGCAGGTCGCCCTTGATGTTGGCGAGCACTACGAGCAGCACGCTCATGACTAAGAAACCGGCCGCCGTGGAGATGAGCCACTGCTGCGTGACCGTATCCATGTCCGAACGAAAATCGATCTCTTTCTCTGCCCACCTGCGGAAGAAGAACCAGCCGGCTCCGATCGCCGCCAAGATAACCAGCGACAGTGCCAACGCACCGATCTTGGCACCAAACCCCGGATCCGCGCCCGGCCCGGACATCATGCTGAGGAGCCCCTTGGCCACGAAAAGAGCGACGACT
>JAKJHA010000203.1 GCA_022704125.1 Verrucomicrobiota bacterium
GTGACGAAGCCGAGGCGTTCCGTCGCTACAAGCGTGGCGCAGACGCCGGTGATTGGCATGCGTACGTCAACCTCGGCGTGATGCTCTGCAAGGGCTGGGGTTGCGAAGCCGACCTCGCCCGCGGCTGGGAATTGTTGCGCAAGGCTCAGGCTGCGGGGTTGGCCATGGCGGAGATCATGCTCTGGTTCTGCACAGTAGGCCACGACGACGAGATAAAGGTTCCTTACCCCGATGTCAGCCGGTTCGCGCAGGCGTATAATGAATTCTACTATCCGGCCGCCAATAGGGGCCTTGATCAGTTTTTCAAGGGGGTTGCCAGATTTATCGTTTACGTATTGGCCCTCATCGCGGTGGTGTTTGCCGTGCTCAGGTATTTGGTGTTCTGAGTGAGTGTAAAGGCGCTGCTCTTCGCAAGTCTGGCGAAAAAATTTGGAGTGCGGCAGCAAGCGGATTTCCGCGCGACGCCGCTTTTTGAGCAGGGGGACGGTGGCAGGGTTACGCGCAAAAGCGGTGCCGCGACCCGCGCACAGCGCGGCTCTTGTCACCGCACTCCAGGTCCAGTTGTCGGGCTTGCGAAGCACCGGGAGGGACGAGCGTCTGCTCGTCCGGCGGCGTAAACGCCGCCCGCAGAACGGGGCGCACGCTAGTCATACGAGCGGAAGCGTTCGCGCAGCAGGCGGTACAGGCCGCGGATGCCTGTCGGCCAGAGGCGCGTGGGTGTTGTCGCTTCAAGCGCCGTTTCGACATCGTCGGGTAGATCGGCGAGAAAATCCAGTCCGGTGATGCGCTCGATCTCGTCGATCGAGACCAGCGCGGATCGCGCGTAGGCCCGCCACCGGATGTTTTGCGGCATGTAGACCGCGAACGCCCGCAGGCGCGCGCCGCGCTGCGAAACTACGATCTGGTAAAAGGCGGTCGGGATACTGATGCCTGAATGGAGCCGCCTGTCTTCCGGTGAGGGAACGGCGCCGACGATGACCCAAACCGACCCGACGGTATCCGGCCAGATTTCTGAAATGCGGTGTTCAAGTTCATACCAAGGGCCGCGATTCAAACCGGGCCGTTGCGGACAGATGTTTGAGGTCAGAAAGGTCTCGAGCTGAGCCGTCTTACCAAAACGGGAGGCTATGGCGAGATTGGGCACCATGTGGCCGCGGTCATAGCCGCTCTTGGTGTACTCTTTGTGTTGCGGTGAGCGTTTGGCTTGCGGGTCGGGCTTGAAGCTAGAGGGGCGGGGCGGCAGTTCTGTGGGGGGCGTCACCGGGTAGGTACGGTAAGCGGCCCACAGCGGATGCCGCAGCGAGGGCGAGTAACCGACCACGAATCCTGTCTTGCGCAGGATGACGATGTCGTTGGGGGCTGGTTCGCCGATGCGTTTTGGCACGCCTGCACAGGTAATCGTGTTCGTGGACAGTGCTGCAGGGTGCGTGACTTCAACATCTCTGCCGGTCAGACCGAGCGCGTCGGTAAGATCGGCCGACGCGTTGCCGATACGCGCGGCCCACTCAGCCAACGGTGGAGGCAGGTGTTGCGCCTGCACCTGTTGCCAGTAGCGCGGCTGGTGGACATACCAGTTGGTCACCAACGCGACCAGCACAAGCAAGATACTGGCCCAACGGACACAACGGCGGATCAGACGGCGTACCATATACGATCAGGTGGTTGACAGGACGTAGTCGTAACAGTGGGCGAGCGCTTGCTGGAAGTCTTGCGGTGAACGTCGCTCGCGCTTTAAGGTTTCACGGCCGCGCCGGGAGAGTTCTGTGCCCAGACGCGGGCTATCGCAGAGACGCAAGATCCCCGCTGCGAACTCTTTCGGGACCGGGCGTGTGATGACGGCATTCTCGGCGGAGAGGATGGCACGGTTCGCCGGGGTGTCGGCCGCGACAATCGGCGTACCGGACTTGAGGTAGTCCAAGACTTTGATCGGCGCCGTCACACCAGCGCGGCGCGGCGAGACGAGCACATCCGAAATCGACAGCAACGCGGCAAGCTCTTCGGTCTCAATACGTCCAGGGAAGCAGACCGATTCGTCAATGCCAGCGCGGGTGAGCGCTTGGGTCATTCGCCGGATTTCAGTGGCATCGCCGCCGACGACAACAAAGCGCGCGTTCGGGCAAGCTGACAGTACATGGGGCATCGCATTGAAAAACAGATCGAGCCCCTGAAAACGTGAGTAGGAGCCGACACAGGTGATCAACTTCTGGTTACGCTCGGTCCGATAACGGGCCATGGCAAGGTTGCGGACTGACGGCGAGATTTCTTCGTCGATTGCCGGAATGTCGGGGATCACACATGCGCGGCTGCGGCAGTCAAGGCGGCTGAACAACTCGATCATCCCTGTGTCGTTACCGATGACAGCGGCCGCATGGCGCAGCGCCCGCCGTTCCAGAATCCGGTGGAGGGTGTGCCAGAAGGGATTGAATCCGTGCGGTCGACTCGGGACGAAGTCTCCCGTGCGCTCAAACACCCACGGCGTTTTTGTCAGGCGACCGGCAATGCCTGTTACGATGCCGCCATCATCGATACCGTGCATCAGAGTGTAGGCGTGGCGGTTACAGGCGGCGACTGCTTTGGCAGCCATGACGACATCCGTCGCAAACCGGCGCAGCGATGGCCCCGGCGGAAGGTTCCGGCAAAAGGGCAGGTGCGGGGTTGAGAGCGACTGCACGCCCGGCATGTCAGGCACGGCGTTGCCTGGCGGGGTCAGGAGGTCAACCGTGTGTCCGAGCGCGACGAGTGCCTCGAGGTCATGGCGCACACGATGGCTGGCCCCGCGCCATGGAACGAAGGGAGTCGAAGAGACAAACAGGATACGGGGCATGGCAAAAAGTCTGTAGTGAAAGAGCGGGATGGCGATCCGTCCCGCTTTTTTCGTCAATAGTCTTTGTCGTCGGGTTGCTCGATCGTCTTGAGTAGGCGCTCCACAAGGACGGTCGTCGAGAGCCCCTCTGAGTCGGCTGCGAAGTTCGCAATGATGCGGTGACGCAGAACCGGAACCGCCGCTTTCACCACATCGTTGCAACTTACGTGGATGCGTCCCTCCAGCACGGCACGCGCTTTGGCGGCCAGCACGAGAAACTGTCCGGCACGCGGTCCAGCGCCGTTCGAGACGTATTTCTTGATGAAGTCCGGGCTCTTGTCATCCTGCGGCCGTGTGGCACGTGCGAGGCGCACCGCATATTTGATGACGTGGTCAGAGACGGGAATCTTGCGCACGACCGCCTGAAGCTGCAACAGTTCATCCTTTGAGATGACTTTCTGTGGCTCCTCCCGTTTGGCCACGGTGGTGGCCTTGACCACGGTCTCTTCCTCATCCTCTTTAGGGTAGTCGACCCACAGATTGAACATAAAGCGGTCCTGCTGCGCTTCAGGCAACGGATAGGTGCCTTCTTGCTCGATCGGGTTCTGCGTGGCGAGCACAAAGAAGGGCGCGTCGAGTTTGTAGGTCTGGTTACCGACGGTCACAGATTTTTCCTGCATGGCTTCCAGCAGCGACGCCTGGGTCTTGGGCGGTGTACGGTTGATTTCGTCGGCCAGCAGCATGTTGGTGAATATTGGCCCCTTGATGAAGCGGAAGGTTTTTTTATCGGTTTCAGGATCGTGTTCCAGAACCTCGGTACCGGTAATGTCGGTAGGCATCAAGTCCGGGGTAAACTGCACACGCTTGAAATCCATGTCGAGCACCTTAGCGATCGTGGCGCAGAGCGTGGTCTTGGCCATGCCGGGCATGCCGACCAGCAGGCCGTGACCGCCGGCGATGATGACCATCATCACTTGATCGATGATGTCGACCTGTCCGATGATGACCTTGGCAATTTCTGCCCGGATCATGTCGGAACGCAGCGACATCGCTTTGACGAGTTTGAGGTCTTCTTCAGATGCACCGTGCACTTTGAGCTCGCGCTTTCCTTTCTGTGCTGGCTGGACATCTGTGGGGGCGGGTACCTCGGCTTCCGTCTGGCCAACGGCGGCAGCGGTCGGCTCTTCGATGAAGAGCAGGACAACCTGTCCGCCCAGAATGATCTGGCATCCGCTGTGGAGGATGGCTTGGCCTACGGATTCGCCGTTGACCGTGGTACCGTTCGAACTGTCAAGATCTTCGATTACCCATCCTCCATCATCAACGGGAGAGAGCTGCGCGTGCCGACTGGATATCGCATCGGCGGGGATACAGATGGAGCAATCTTCGGCGCGACCGATCAGATACGATTGGGTCGGTACGAGTTCGGTCAGCAACTGGTCGCCTTCGGGGTGTTGCAGGAATAGCTTTGCCATTGTGTGTTTTCCTTTGTTGTCAGATAGAGTTAACGAGATTCTGGGGGCGTCACCAGACTTCCCGGAGCGGGATCGCTAGCCAGTGTGATCGTGCCCAAGTCTTTCACAGAGGTTGTCACGCGGATCCCCTGCAACGCCTTGCAGAAGTAGCCGGGGATTGGCCCTTTGGTGTCAGGCGGCCCCAGTTCTTGACGGGTGATCTCGCGGGTCTTTTTCATCTCCCAATGAGTGCCTAGCTTGCTGGTACCGACACTTTCCATCAGGCAGAGTTTGATGCTGCGGATCTGAATGTGCTTCAGGACTTCGGCGCTTTGCAGGGTGACCGGAAGGGTGCGGACCTCCTGTTCAAGTACACGCGCTCTGCCGAAGGTCCCGCTCTGGCCTTCAAGGCGGTGTTGGTTTTTCACGTTGAAAAAAGGATTGGATTCGTTGACTTTCGCTCTGATCGAGCGCACGTCCGGCTCGGTCAGCGTGTTTTCGTCGCGCGAGAGCAATAACCCCTCGTAGAAGCAGTTCTCGCACAGCACGAAGAGGTCGTACTTGCCGGGCGGTAGTCCGTGGAAGGAGAAGGCGTTGTTTTCGCCCAACGCGGCGAGGAAGACTTCGTTGGTCATGTCCTTGTTGATGTTACGCGCGTTCTTGGCGGCATCGCCACCGGCCACGTTGGCCAGCGCGGAAACGTTGGGGAATCGTTGCGGCATGGCCAGCACGCCGAGCACCTCGGACGGG
>JAKJHA010000204.1 GCA_022704125.1 Verrucomicrobiota bacterium
CGAGGAGAGCGGCTTCGTGCCGCTCTTCAACGGACGCGACCTTACCGGTTGGGTGCCGTGCAACATCGCGCCGGAGACATTTTTTGTGCGCGATGGGCTGATCATCACCACCGGTGATCCGATCGGCACCCTGCGCACCGAGAAAATGTATGAGAACTTCATCATAGATTTCGAGTGGCGGCACATGAAGTCAGGCGGCAACTCCGGTCTCTTCATCTGGGCCGATGCCCTGCCGGTCGCCGGCTCGCCCTTCTCGCGCGGCATCGAGATACAGGTCCTTGATCCGGGATTCAACGTAAAGGGCAAGAATGAGTGGTACAGCACACACGGTGATGTTTTCGCCGTCAACGGTGCGAAGTTGACCGTGGCCGGGCGTATCTCGCCGAACGGTCAGCGCAGCTTCCCTGCTGAAGAGCGTACCCGTCCTTCCCCGGAATGGAACCACTACCGCGTGGCGGCGATCAACGGCGACATCAGTCTCAGCGTCAACGGCAAAGAGGTCACCATCGCCTATGGCGCCTCGCCGCGCAAGGGCTATCTCATGCTAGAGTCCGAAGGCTCGGAGTGCCAATTCCGTAACATCCGCATCAAAGAATTGCCCTCCACTCAGCCCAAGCCCGAAGAGATCGCATTGTAGCATCACGGCAGCATGCAGGAGGGTGTCTGGAACAGCCCGCCCTCCCTTATGCAGTTCCGCAACATCTTCATCCGCGAGACGTCACTTCAACCGTTAAAGGAGGAATAAGAATGAAAGACCGTTCAGATCTGTTGACCAAGGGTGCGACAAGCACGCGGCGCGGCTTTATCAAGCGCGCGTCCGCAGCGGCGGCGGGGCTCGGCGCGTGGCAGGCGTTGAGCGCGGAGCGTGTGGCCGGGGCGAACGAAAGGGTCAATGTCGCGATTATCGGTTGCGGCGGCCGCGGTCGCTTCATCTTGCGCGTGATGATCGAAGATGCCGGTGCCCATTGCGTGGCGATCTCTGATCTGAGCGATGAGCGCATGGATCAGATGTGGACATTCATTCAGCCGGTGCAAACGGAGAAACCGCGCTTTGAGAAAGACTACCGCAAGATTCTGGAAGCTAAAGATATCGACGCGGTTATCGTCGCAACCCACGACAACTGGCATGCGCCGCTGACCATCCAGGCGTGTCAGGCCGGCAAGGATGTCTACGTCGAGAAACCGCATTCATTCTGCATGTGGGAGAGCGGAAAGATGGTCGAGGCCGCAGCCAAATACCGGCGGATCGTGCAGGTCGGCACACAGAACCGTTCGACAGAGTACAATCACCGGGCGCGCGAGATTGTGCAGAGCGGGCAGCTTGGCGAGATCGGTCTGGTCAAGGTCTTCAACCTCAAGAGCGGCTCGCCCTTCAAACTGGGCGACCCCGGCCAGCAACCAGCAGGCTTCGACTGGGACCGCTGGCTGGGACGCGCCGCTTTACGGCCCTATCACCAACGCATCTGGCGTGGCGGCGGCTGGCATTTTTACTGGGACTACTGCGGCGGCGACATGACCGACGACGGTATCCACCAGATCGATCTGGCCCTGATGATGATGGGCGACCCCGGCCTGCCCACGAGCGTACGCGCGCTGGGCGGCCAGTTTGTCACCCGCAAGGGTGACGACTCCGAGGTGCCCGATGTTCTGAACGTCGCTTGGGAGTTTCCGAAGTTCGCGATGACCTTTGACATGAGCCAATATCCCGCCTACATGGAAAAGAGCAGCGATGTGTTGCGCAAGAAGCATCTGGTTTCGGACTGGAAGCAGAACGCCACGCGCATTGAGATCTACGGGCAGAAGCAACTGATGATCCTCGGTCGTCATGGCGGCGGATTTGTGGTGGAGAAGGGCAGCAGTCAGGTGGTGGAAAAGATGCACGGGCAGGCGGGTGATTTGGAGCACTACCGCAACTTCATCGCCTGCGTGAAGAGCCGCAAGGCACCCAACGCCGACATCGCGGTCGCCCATGCCAGCAACATGGTCGCCCACATGGGCAACATCGCCCACCGCTTGGGGAACGTGGCGCTGAAGTACGACGCGGCGGCCAACGCCTTCGACAATCCCGCCGCTACCGCTATGGTCAAAGCATCCTACCGGTCCGGCTACGAGATCCCCGATGTCGTGTAGGTTTACTTTTCGGTTCCCCGAACGCCAGATATGTTGAACGACTCACGCAGACCGAGGCTCTTGCAAGCCCCTTTGCTTGCAGGTGTGGCGCGAGCGTCTTGCCCGTGGTTCAAGGGTGGCGTTAGCGCTTGATGACCTTGATTTCGCAGGGGGCCAGTTCGATCAAGCGCTTGGTGCCGGCGACGATCAGGTTGACCCGGCGGGCGTGGCGTGTGTCCATGTTGAGGATGTAGATGGTGTTCGGATAGACGCCGTAGGTGATGCACGTGAGCGTCTCTGGATCGTCGTCCGCCGTCTCGATCGTGGCGGTCTGGCGCACCTCGCGGGCGAGCCGCGAGACCCAAGCACGGTAAAGATCGGCGTAGACTCCCTTGTAACCCGCGAAGTGCCAGGGTGTGAAGAGATAGAAGGCGCCCTTGCCGACACGGGTCTTCACGAGCAACGGCTTGCCGTCCAGTGTCTCAACGACTTCACTGTCCGGGCCGGGCGTGACCGTCGCGAGTTTCAGCGTCACATCTTGATCGCCGATTCTGCCTGCGGCCGCGACGGGGGCGCTGACCGCGATCTGGCCAAAGGGCTGGATCAGATCAGCAGCGGTGTAGTTCACGCTGTCGCGGTCGAGGCGCGTGGTCCACTGGGGCACGGACATCAAGAGCACGCCGCCGTTTTCGACGTAGCGCCGCAGCACGTCCTTTTGCAATGGCATCATGGTGTTCCAACCGCCAAAAACCAGCAGGTCGTAGCGCTTGAGATCCGCGAGCGTGGACTCGTCATCGACGTTCATGACATCGACTTGGCCGAAGGGTGTGCCGGCCAGCCAAGCATTTCCGTAGGGTTCGATGACTTTGGAGGAACGCGGGAAGAAGAGGTCTTGGAGTAGCGCCTGCGTGCCTTCGGGCGGACCGTACTTCCAAAGCGCGTTGGTGGCGGCGTTGTCGTGCTGGCTCCAGACGTTGAAGTTGCCGTTGAGGCCGAGATAGGCGTCGAGATTGCCCAGCGCTATGGCGATCTTCGTTTCGGGCGTGCCCTTATCGCGGGGATTCGCCTTCACCCAGTCGTAGAACTTTTTCACGACATCGCGGTAGCTCCGCGCGACATGTTCGTCGTAGTCTTCGCTGGCGCGTTCGCCTTTCTTGTCTGGATAGCGGTCGGTGTACTTCCATGCCTGTGTCCCCTGCGCGCCAGACTCGAGCACGATGAGCGACGTACCGAAGATGTATTCTTGCAGGAAGCCCACGTAGCAGGAATCGAACTTCTGTTCAGTATGGTAGGGGATGGCGCAGGTCTGCCACTCGTGTGCGTTCCAGCCGCACCAGTAGTCCGGCTTCCAACGGCGGGCCGCGCCGCGCGCCTCTGCCGTTGTGTGCGCGAGGTTCTGTGCGCCGATGGCCCACAGCTCGTTGCAGATATAGTCGATGCCGCCGGCCAACTCGTAGCACGACAACGCCGTGCCACAGGTCGAGGTGACGATCGGGAAATTACCCGCCCAGCTTCGCGGCACGTTGTTGCAGTAGCGGTCGACAAAGTGATTCCGCGCCTGCAGCAGGTTAAGGTTCATCGGGATGGCGCATTCGTTGCGGCTCTGGTAGAGGAACGCCGCGTATTCGCCGATGTTGTTGCCGAGGTAATGCCCGTGATAGGCCTCGGTGAGCTTCCGTTGCAGGTTCTGGTCGTCTCCGGAGTAGATGGACATGGCGTACATCGGTCGCTCGCGGATGATCTTCTCCCAAGCCGCGCGTTTGTCGGCAGGGAAGGTGTCCGGGTGAGTCTTGGACGCCGAATTCCAGCCAACGAAAAGGTTGCAGAGGTCCTGCTCGAAGATGTCGCGACAGAGGTTCGTCGAAGGCCCGTAGCCGCACTGGCCCACAATCACGACTTCGTTCGGTGCGGGCAGCGGATGAATCGTGTCGTGCTTGGTGATTACAAGGTTTGTCTCGAAGGTGCCGTTGCGCCACGTTTCGAGGGTTGCCTTGACGACAAAGGAGTCTGGCCCTTGGTCGGGGAAGCGCCGCCGGAGCCGCGTGTCGGTTGCCTCGACCACGATGTGCTTTGCTTCGGCTGTCGAATCGGGATGCGGTACAACGGCGGTGAAGCACTTGAGTTCGGGCGCGAAGCCGTCCGCGTCGAGGTAGTAGCAGCGGTTCATCGGGTCCACAAACGTCGTCACAGTAGCGTCGTGTACGCCGCGTCCCACGACCAACGTTTCGGGGCGGCGGAGACCTTCGATGCCGTTGGCGGCGACAAACCGCAGCGCGCGCTGCGGGGCGTCCGCCGGAACCTCGAACTTGAGCACGGCGGCCTTTCCGTCGTCGGTCCAATGCCACGCGCCGTCACGTTCGGTGCGAGTGCGGACGGGGAAGCGCGTCGTGCCATCCGTGAGGTAGCAAGCGTTGGTGCCGTCGGCAAAACGCCAGCGGATGTTTTTGGGGAAGACAAATTGCAGCGACGCCTCGCCGGCATCGAGGTCGTGCCCCGCGAAGGTCCAAGACGGTAGCGAAAGCTCAATCGCGCCTTTGTCCGGAACGACGTCATCATAGACCGCGAAGAAGGGGCGCGGTTTTCCGGGAAGCGTCGCGGGGTCGCGCAGCACGGCGACCAGCGCATCGCCGCGAAGCTCCACAGCGAGTGTGTCGGGAAGTTCAGCGAGAATTTCCCGGCTTGTCCGTTGGAGAAGTGCGGCATCACTACTGAAGAAGAACGGCCGGTTCTTCGTGAGACGGCACGTATCGAGGGCGAACGAGACCTTCTTCATCCAAGCCGGCGGATGGTCGATGCGCATGGGTTCGGCACCGAGAACGATACGTGTGCCTTTGGCCATCGTGACGCCGGTGAAAATTGGCTGACCGTTTTCACAGGGGGGAACGAAGCCG
>JAKJHA010000011.1 GCA_022704125.1 Verrucomicrobiota bacterium
CCCCAAGGGTTCGCCGCGCCGAGATCCACATCGTCCAAGAGCGCCGTATTGACATACGCGCCCGTCTCGCCGTTAAAGACGCTGAGCCCCGCCGTATTCATCCAGCCGCGCTCAAGCTGGGTCGTCGGAAGCTGATAGCGGCCGAAGGTGTGGGTGACATAGATCTGTTTGCCGTCCGGCGACGCGCCGACGCCACGCACACCGGTAGAACCGTTGGGCAGCATCACATGCTTCACGGCATTGTTCGCAGTGGTGTCAATCACACTAACCGATGCCGCAACGACCGCATTGGTGGCGCGGCAAAGCGGCAACATATTCGCCACAAACAGTAAGCGGCCGCCCGCGCCGAGCGCCGCTGCTGTCGGCTCGCGCTGCGTCGGCACCGTCGCCTTGACGCTCAACGTGCGAGCGTCGAACACCCTGACACAGGAGTCGAAACGGCAGGGCACGTAAAGCGTGGAACCATCGGGGCTCACCACCGGCGCGAGCGGCGTGTGACCAGCTGCTACCTGCACGGCCGGCGTGCCGTTCGCCATGAACTTCTGCACGAACCCCCCGGCCCCGCCACCGGTCACGAAAACCGTTCCGTCCGGTGCCACGGCAACGCCGCTCGGATCCGCTGATCTTGCCGCGCCGCCGCCGAAAACTGAAGACCAAAAACCGCGCGGACGCTCCGTTTCGTTTTTGAGCAGCCACTCGCCTGTAACCTTGGTGCTTCCGAGGTCCAGCACCAACAGGCGACCGCCGGTTGCCGATGTCACATAGGCCCGCTTGCCGTCCGGTGCCACCGCCAGACATTCGGGCGAGACATACGAAGCCGCCCCCGCACACACTGCGGCACCGATCACCATCACCGCCACTACTTGCTTCATTCCGTCTCCTCAACTCTCCGGCAGCTCATCGCTTCCGGCCTCTCGTTTCCGTTTGCGTTCTCCGTCCACGCCAGCCGAACCATTCGGCGGCGCAGAGCGCGTCTGACAACTAAATTTTTCGCCCCACCACTTCGGCGATCGCCCGCAGTTCCTTAACCAAGTTGTAATACTTCTCCGGCGTCACGCTCTGGTCGCCATCGCACAGCGCACGGTCCGGAGAGGGGTGGACCTCCATGATCACGCCGTCCGCGCCACAGGCCACCGCCGCGCGGGCCATGGCCGGCACCAGCGACGCCTTGCCCGTACCGTGGCTCGGATCCACGATCACCGGCAACCAGGTCTGCTCCTTCAGCAGCGGCACGGCGCTTAGATCAAGCGTGAAGCGCGTCGCGGTCTCGAATGTACGGATGCCGCGCTCGCAGAGCACCACATGTTGCCCGCCCGCGCTCAAGATATACTCCGCCGCGTAGAGATACTCCTGAATCGTGGCACTCATGCCACGCTTGAGCAGCACTGGCTTGCCGCTGGCGCCAGCATCGCGTAGCAAAACGGAATTATGCATGTTGCGCGAGCCGATCTGTAGCATGTCTGCTACCGCCGCGACGATCGGCAGTTGTGAAGATTCCAGAACTTCGGTCACGACCGGCAGTCCGGTGCGTTCGCGCGCCTCGGCCAGAATCGCAAGGCCCTCTTCGCACAGGCCTTGAAAAGCGTAGGGCGAGGAACGCGGCTTGAAAGCCCCGCCTCGCAACATCACCGCGCCCGCCTCCTTCACGGCACAAGCGATTTCAATCATCTGCGTCCGGTCCTCCACTGTGCAAGGACCGGCGATCAGCACCAAACGCTGACCGCCAAAAACGACATTGTCCACCGTCACGGTGGCGGCTGCGGCTCCCTGAGTATCTTTATCAATTATCATGACATGCTACCATCTGCTGACACATCGGCATCCGGCGTCATCCTGTTTCCCCTGAACGCGCCGCAAAGGAATGCCTCTGCTCATTGAGGCTTAGTATAACGCAACCTCGGCTATCCGCGCAAGTGCAAGCAAGAGTCTCACATTTTCCTTTTTAGGGTGATTGAGTCACCTCGGTTTTGGTCACTCCGGCTGAGAGTGCTTCGGGTACTGGGCTCCGTCCTTTATCAAATGATTCAAGTTCAACGGCGGCGTATACCCGGCGCTTTTCTTGAAAGTATTGGAACTCGGCCTTTTCCGCGTCTGTCCAGGTGTTGTGTTGCGTGTATGAGCCGCAAAAAGGCACGAGGAGGTCAAGCCAGCAGGCGAAAATGCGTTTCTCGATGTCGTCGACCTTTACGTCGTGATGACCTGGCTCAAAGTGTGCCATGATCTTGCTCTTGCAGGCACCGGTATGATACGGCGGCAGCATCACGGCGCGGCTGCGCGGCTTCAACCACGTCATCCATGGGTTGTTGTCGGGGTTGCCCGATGTGGTGATGGCGACATAGGAGTGGGTGTACGTCCTTTTCGGATCTACCTGACCGGCGCCGATCAACTTGATGGTTTCAGACTTCGCCGGCTCGCCGGTGAGGCTGATCTTGCACGTTGCGATGTTGTCGGCGTTGTGACAGCGGATACAGTGCTTGTCGAAAATCGGCTGGATCTTCTGTACATAGCTGAATCCGTCCACAGGGGCGTTTGCGTCGAGCGAGCGCGGCGCATTGACCCCCAGATAATTCTCCATGCTATCGCGCCACGACTGCGTTTGCAGCCGCTTGATGAGCGGATGTTCCCGGCCGCCAAAAGACTTCAGTTTCTGCGGGGGCTTGGTGAGGGCCAGCATCGTTTTCGCGGAACTCGCCGCATGCGCCCCCGCATCATGCTTGTTTTCGTGACAGCCGATGCAGGCAAAATGCTCGCCGTTCTGGAGTGTGGACCAACTTCGCATGGACTGAATGGTGTAGCCGCGCGCGTCGAGAACCTGAAAATAGACCGGGGCGCGCGCAGGAACCTCAAAGCTGCAACTGCCGTCAGCCTCGATATCGACCTCGCCGAGGACGTGCTTGACGTCCCAACTGCCGCTGTTCAGCGAGATCGGCGTCTGGCAAAGCCCGGTTTCGCACTCTCCCCCGTTCTGTCCGTAACCCATGCGGCAGACGCGGTATTCGAGGGCGACGACGCGGATCTTTTTCGCCGTGCCGCGCGGTATGTCTTGCAGCCCCGGCCCCAGGTAGACATCCTGCACGGTATAGATGCCGTGATTATGCGCCGGCACGATAGTGGACGGGCGCGCGGGGGGCGGTGTCCGGCGCATGACTGGAACGGCCTGTCCTGTGCTCTGCCAGTCGTCATACGCGAGCAGTTCGCGCGCGCCATCGGCGTGCATGTAGTAAAGGCCGAGCGGTGGGTTGAACGGGCCGAAAGGCGGCAAGTATCCCTCCGGACAGAACGAGCAGAAATAGTTTTCTTCATCGAACGCAAAGGGGTGCGCGTATTGGGGCCCAAACTGGCCGAAGACATCGATCTTAAAGTCATGGTAGGGATGGGCGGGGTCGGGCCGGATGAAGTCAGCCGACTCGCGGCCCGGTCCACCGTTGAATCGGGTGTTGACGAATTCGATGCCTTGCCCCGCTTGGGTCCCTTGGGTACGGTCGATCAAGCCGAGTTTACCTTTGTAGATGGAGTGATGTCCTGCAATTATAGCGATTGCTTTATGTGAGCCGGGGATGCCGCGAGCGTGAATGATCGCTGCTGGGAACATGCTGTTGTTCCCGTAGTATTCTGTCTGCGATGTCCCGTCGGGATTCATCGCGATCAGCGGATGCGTGTAGAGCGCGCTGCGGTCGTTGTATTCCCAGCGGGTAAACACGATACGACCGTCTTCCAGTACCCCGGGGTTGCTGGTCATGAGTTGGTCGGATGTGAGACGGCGGATGCCGCTGCCATCGATGTTACAGGTGTAAATGTTGCCTCCGGCGCGGTACCAGCAATCACTGATGTGTACGTCGCGCGTGGAGGTGAATGTGATGCGTCCATCCGGCAGGAACACGGGCTCGCAGTCGGCGACGTGCAGCGTCTTGCCGTCCCTGACGACAGGAAACGTGATCTGTCGCACTTGGCGCGATGCCATATCCATTGTGTAGAGGTAATATGAGTCGGTATCAAAGTGATCGCGCATCGCGAACACCACGGTTCGCGCATCCCAAGAGAGGCTGGGGTAACAGATTGCGCCTTCGGGTTTTTCGAGCAGCACCTCATGTTTGATCGAACCGTCTTCAAGCAGGGTGCCCATGCAGAGCTGTCCGCCCCGCTTGAAGCCCGGCGTGAAATCGCGGATCTGCTCGTCGGGAATGTCATACTTGCCCACCAGTCCTTGCATGCAGCCGAAAATGCCGTGTTTGACGTAGATGAAACGATCAGCCCTGGCGCGGATGTCCTGCAGGCGCGCTCGGCGTCTTGCGGCGCAGGCATCGAGATACAGGTCGCGCCAGCGCGGATCACGGGCCGGCACCCCGCCAGCATCGAGAGATCCCAACCGTCTCCGCAACGCCTTGACGGCAGGATCGGCTTCAGGCACGCATCCCAATACACGCTGCACCATTGCGCGTTCCTTGGCGGCATCGTTTGGAGCGGTGAAAATCCGGGCGATGTCGAGCCCGGCGTCTTGATAGAGCCAATCGCGTTCAAGCCGATGGCGCGGGAAGGCGGTGTCCGCCGCGTTCTTGGCGGGAACGTCCGCAGGACGGCGGTCGTAACAGGTGATCTCCGCGATCTGGATGTTGAGGTTCCGGCCGTCACCCGCAACCGGTAGCCCCACCTTAAGGGACCAAGGGATTTGCGCCGCGTGCAACCAAGGAGCCTCTCGGTAACGTTTTTGATACGAGTCATGCACGGCCACCCGCAGATAACGGGTCGTAACGGGTTCCCACTCTACGAAGGCAGAGTTTGAGTTGGAGAACGCGGGCAATTCGCATTTTTCCGCCAGCGGTCGGACTTGTTCTCGACCCTGCGCGTCGGCGCAAGCAGCGACACTCACGTTCTTCGGCCCCACATAGACCCATGCGTTGCGCGCCACGAACCGCATGCCGCACACCGTCTTGCTCGCGCCCAGATCCAACACGAACTCGGCTGTCACCGGTGGCGCAGCCTTGGGCGGATAGACGTTCGTGTCACTGCCCGTGCGCGTCGTATCTAGCAGACAGGCATAGGTGCCCAAATCGTTGTCGATCATCTTATCCACCGCATATTTTCCGGGTGGATTAGGGTAGCATTCCGCGTCTGTCGTCACAGCGACAGGGCGGAACTCCTCCGCAACAAGCAGGCCGCTACACACTGCGAGCGGGAGCACGAGTGAAAAGCTTTTTTTCATGCCCATGGTACACTCTGGTACGTGGAGTTGCGTGAACACGCTGTCACACTCTCCTCGCCTTTCATTTTCAACAGTGTGGGGAAAAGATGTTGGTTTGGCAAGAATTTGCTTGTTCACACGTAGGCTCAAAAAACGATTGCGTGTTATGGAATAGAATCGGTATAGTGCGGTCTTTCTCTTTTGTTTCGTGTTGGAGTGATAAAGATGGCTGATAAGACCTTGCCGTTCACGTTGGAGTTTCTTGAGGAAATAACCGCGACTCATCCCACGCCGTTCCATCTCTATGACGAGCGCGGCATCCGCGCCAACGCGCGCCGCTTGAAAGCCGCGTTTGCGTGGAGCCCCGGCTTTCGCGAATATTTCGCCGTGAAGGCGTGCCCCAATCCGTTCCTTATGAAGCTGTTGAAGGCGGAGGGGTTCGGCATGGATTGTAGTTCACTGCCAGAACTGCTGCTCTCGGAACGGGTCGGCGTGACCGGCGAGTCGATCATGTTCACATCGAACAATACGCCAGCCGAGGAGTTTGTCAAAGCCAAGGAACTGGGCGCGATCATCAATCTCGACGATCTGTCGCACATCCCGTTTCTCGAAGCATGCGCCGGACTGCCGGAGTTAGTCTGCTTCCGCTACAATCCGGGCCCCCTCAAAGGCGGCAATGCGATTATCGGCAATCCCGAGCAGGCCAAGTACGGCTTCACGCGCGAACAGCTTTTCGAGGGCTACCGCGCGCTGAAGGCCAAGGGCGTGCGGCGTTTCGGTCTGCACACGATGGTGGCTTCGAATGAGCTGAACCCGCAGTATTTTATCGACACGGCGGAGATCCTTTTCGATCTGGCGGTCGAAATCTCCCGCGAGGTGGGGATCACCTTTGAGTTCATCAACATCGGCGGCGGCATCGGCATTCCGTATCGTCCCGAGCAGGAACCGGTGGACATCGAGCGTGTCGGCGAGGGCGTGCGGCAGGCCTATGCGTCGCGCCTGATCGGGAAGGGGCATCCGGAACTCAACCTCTACATGGAGTGCGGGCGCATGGTGACCGGTC
This sequence comes from Verrucomicrobiota bacterium, assembly GCA_022704125.1. Lineage (GTDB taxonomy): Bacteria > Verrucomicrobiota > Kiritimatiellia > RFP12 > UBA1067 > DUPH01. Next base: position 6,243 of record JAKJHA010000011.1, read on the forward strand.
CGTACGGCTATCTGGTCTCGCGCGTGCGTCACATCAAGAAAACCTACAAGACGTTCGTCGGACTTGACGCCTGCATGGCGAACCTGATGCGCCCCGCGCTGTACGGCGCCTATCACCACATCACCGTTCCGGCCAAGGCCGGAATGCCGTGCGACACCGTCTGCGATGTAACCGGCTCGCTGTGCGAGAACAACGACAAGTTCGCCATCGACCGCGCCCTGCCGGAGCTGGCCCCCGGCGACCTCGTGGTGATCCACGACGCCGGCGCACATGGCCACGCGATGGGCTTCCAGTACAACGGCAAGCTACGTTCGGCGGAGCTGCTGTTGCGCGAGGACGGCAGCGTCGTGCAGATCCGCCGCGCCGAGACCCCTGAAGACTATTTCGCGACGCTCGATTTCGACGCGCTCAGCGGATTTAGGAGTTAGCATTTAGGAGTTAAGTCGCTGGCGAAGCCCGCGATCAGGCTGTGAGGTGTTAAGACTGTGAGGGGTGCCACGCTGCCGCGCAGTGCATGGAGACGCGGAGGTTTTTTAGGGTATTGTTTTTGACCCGTCTGATCCACCTCACTGCCTTACTGCCTCACAGCCTTACTGCCTACACTCTCACCACGAAGGCACGAAGTCATGAAGAGAATTTAGGAATTAGGAGTTCGGCGGTTCCGACTCGTGTGTGAACAGACCGAAGATCAGATCCTTCGGGCGTCGCCGTTTGTCTTCCCTGTAATCGCGCGTTCCGCCGTCGTCCGTGAGATTCTCGCCGACTGAATAGACGATGCGTTGCTCGGCGGAGTAACGGAAGGGCTGTCCGTCGAACGGATCGCGTGGCACGGCGGGCAAGTAGTCGGGTACCAACGCCTCCAGTGTCTCAGGCAAATGCCCCGTCGCTTCTTCATACGCCCGGCACGCCAGCAACAACCGCACAGCAGAAAGCTTGCACTCCACTTTGCATGCACTCAGCACAACGCCATTCAGCGTTTTTCTCTGATCATACGACATGTGCAATCTCAGCCCCAAGGCGTTGGCAAACGGCCATTTTGCGCGATGTGTCCGGCTGTGCGTGGCCAATAGGCCGTCGGCTTCGCTTACGTTGTCGGATGAGACTTCGGTCGTATTGTCGCCTCTAAGGGGATGGTTCGCATAAGCCGTTCCAGCATGTGCCACCAGCAATCGGTAGTCTTTTGTCATCAGGTGCCGGGTACGGTTATACTGCATGAGGTAGCTCGGCAAACAGACAAATTGAGCCACGAGTTTTAAGATCGTGCGTTTGAATTTGCTTACTCCAAAATAATCTGCGTAGTTCAGAAAGGCTCTGCCGCTCCGCGTTTGTTCTAACAACTCTGTGCAAAACACATGTTCGCCTCTCGCTGACTTAGCCAGTCCCTGATTTGCAAAGCTCAATTCTGCAAGGGCGGCGGTCAGCCGCTCGCGTTCTGCTATGCCGCACCGCTTGTCGCGCACCTGTTCCGCCGCTTGGGTCAATCCCATGTCAATGACGCAATTGGCGGCCACATACTCGACGAAGAGGCTGGATGCCTGATGAAGCCGACTCCCGTACTGCATAAGCAGCAGCGTGGCGTCAGTCGCCTCGCGTACTTGCCCCTGAATCCGCTCGAAACGAGCCCGAGTCGCGAGCAGAGCCCCGATTTCTAAAAAACGCCCCACAGGGCCAAGGTTGTTTGCGATATCCGGCTTTTGACAGAAGGGGCGCTCAACGCCAAGCTTGATCCAAGCGATGACCGCTTGGTTGGTCGCAATGACGGCAGACACCAGAGCATCATCGTTCGTCTGTCCATGAAAATACTCGAACAGACTGAAGTTCGGAGGCTCGTACAACTCATTGGTGGCCTGCAAAAAGCAGGCGTAGGCATTTTCTTCTGGAGGCACCTCAGTCCGGACAACGGCCAAATCGGAGACATCAGGCGGGGCGATGTCCCAGATCGGCGCGTAAATCAACGTCACTAAAAAAAGGATGGCGAGCAGGATCGCCGCACCGATTTTCTTTACAAGTCGCCGCTTCATGGTTACGTCGAAGGTAGCATTGAAACGGCGTCAGGGACAAGCGCAATCCACATGCGAGCGGTTGGCAAGTTTAGTGCGTGGTTTGTACCCATTTCGGGCGAGCAGATTTGGAGTGCGGCGGCAAGCGGTATTCCGCGCGACGCCGCTTTTTGAGCACAAGTGCGGTGGCAGGGCTATGCGCAAAAGCGGTGCCGCGACCCGCGCACAGCGCGGCTCTTGTCACCGCACTCCAAATTTTCCGCCGCGCCACGAACGGTACACGTTCACGAGGCATGGAAAAACGCAGAGGTTTTTTGTGGGGTGGTGCGGCTCATGAGGAATTCGCCCTCCAGTGCTAAGGAAAACCGCAGTGCTGGAGGGCGAGCGTCCCCGCGAGCCGCGCCACTTGAAAGTTGAGAGTTGAACGTTCAGAGTTGAACGTTCTTTCGGCGCGGGGCACCCCTCACAGTCTTACCCCCTCACGGCCTGATCCCGACTCTCTGCCCTCCCTTTCTCTCGAAACACATGATCTTCGCATGTCTCCTGTCACTAACCGATGGCCAGACACATCTCCACCGAGTTTGACAGAATCAGATCGATCATGATACCGTAGTACAGTCATTGATCGATGGAGGTTTTGTCATGTATTCCGTCACGCTATCACCGAAGTTTCAAATCGTCATCCCACTTCCGGTCCGCCGCAACATGGGACTGCGTTCCGGCCAGAAGATACAGGTCGTGGAGCACGACGGGCGAATCGAACTCATTCCGGAGAGAGACATCAAGGATATGAGGGGCTTCCTGAAGGGGATCGACACCTCGTTTGAACGCGAGGAGGATCGCGTATGAACGTAGTCGACACATCGGGGTGGCTGGCATACTTCGCCGGGGAACCCAACGCCAAACATTTTGCTCCGGTACTCCTGTCGCCGCAGGAACTTGTGGTGCCGACGGTCACAATCTACGAAGTGTTCAAAGTCGTTCTTCGGGAGGCCAACGAAAACGCCGCGCTCCAAGCCGTGGCCGCTATGCAGAAAGGGGTTGTTGCGGTTCTTACGCCGAAACTGGCACTAGCGGCCGGCAAGCTGAGTCTGCGGTATGCCTTGCCCATGGCAGACGCAGTCATCTTGGCCACCGCTCAAGACTCCGACGCCACACTCTGGACGCAGGACGCTCATTTCAAAGGTCTCGAAGGCGTCAAGTTCTTTGCCAAGAGATAGCGTAATCGGTTAGCCCGCCGCCCGCGCTTCGCACGGGAATGTAAATGAGGACGTGATAGGCAAGGAGTTTTCACCTTCAGAGTTCAGAGTTCGACGTTCAGCGTTCTGAGTTAAAAAACGTTCACCGTTCAACGCTCAACTCTCAAGTGGAAAAACTCCTAAATCCTAAATCCTAAATTTTCCTTCGGGCGCGCTTCAACGGCGTTGAAGCGCGCCCGGCAGGTTAGCGTTTAGGCAGGTGGATGCAGGCGTTGTGGAATGCGTGCGCCGCTTCCATCCACGCCTCGGACATCGTCGGGTGTGAGTGGATGGTGTTGCCGATCTCGTCGACCGTCAGTTCGTTGCGGATCGCGAGGGCGGCTTCGGCGATCAGTTCCGTCGCATGCGCGCCGACGACCTGCGCTCCCAGCACCTGACCGGTAACGGGGTCGCAGACCCACTTGACGAAGCCATCGGTCTCGCCGGCGGCCATGGCTTTGCCCAAGGCCACGAAGGGGAAGACCGCGGTCTTGACGTCGCGCCCGAGCTTTTGCGCTTGGGTCTCTGAAAGCCCGGCCAGCCCGATTTCGGGCGACGTGAAAATGCAGGAGGGGCAGATCTTTTCGACGGTCGACTTCATGCCGGCGGCCGCTTCGGCGGCGACGGCACCCTGCTGGGTCGCGGCATGCGCAAGTTGGATCGAACCGGTCACCAGATCGCCGACCGCAAAGATCGAAGCCACGTTGGTGCGTCCCTGCTTGTCCACCGGGATCGTGCCGCGCTCATCGACGTTGACGCCGGCGCGGGCGAGATCCAGCGCGGCGGTGTTGGGACGACGTCCAATAGCCACAAGCAACAGGTCGCCGGTAACGGTCTGATCCTTGTACGTGCCACTGACCTCGCCGTTCTTGACGACGATGTCGGTGAGCGGGGCACCGGTGAGGAACGTGACGCCCAGTGCTTCCATGCGCTTGCGCAGCACGCGCCGCACATCGCGGTCGAGCACCATGATGATGTCTTCGAGCATCTCGACCACCGTGACCTTTGTACCGAGCGCGGCCGCCATGCAGGCGAACTCGCAGCCGATCACGCCGCCGCCCAGAATCAGGAGCCGTTCCGGCAATGCCTTGAGGTCGAGAAACGCGCGGCTGTCCATCACCCGCTTGTCCTTCGGCAGGAAGCCCGGCATGGCGGAGTCGCTGCCGGCCGCGATGATGATCGTGGCGGCGCTGAGCCAACGCGTGGCGCCGTCCGGCTGAACCACGGAGATCCGGTTCGGCCCCTCGAAGCGGGCCGCACCGGTAATCGCTTCGACCCCGTTGGACTTGAGCAGTCCCTGTATGCCGCCGCTCAGGCGCTTGACGACGTCGTTCTTGCGCTCGGTCATCACGGCGTAGTCGAACGTGACGCCTTTTGCGGTAACGCCGAACGCCTCAGAGTGCGCGGCGTGGTGAAAGCGCTCAGCCGACGCGATCAACGTCTTGGTCGGGATACAGCCCCAGTTGAGGCAGGTGCCGCCGAATGCCTCTTTTTCAACAATCGCCGTCTTCTTACCAAGTTGCGCGGCACGGATAGCGGCGGGATAACCGCCCGGACCGGCACCGATTACGATCACATCAAAGTCGAACATAGGGAGTTAGAATTTAGGAGTTAGGAGTTAGGATTTAGGAGTTGGAAATCCAATCGCGTGCTACACGAGCGCTTTCCACAGCTCGACATTTTCGAGCTTCGACCGGATGGCATTGACGAACTGTGCGCCCACCGAGCCATCCACGATGCGGTGATCCACAGAGAGGGTCATCGCCATCATCGTGCGGATTTTGATCTCGCCATTTACCACGGCGGGCACTTGCCGCCCGGTGGAGACCGCCAGAATACCGGCTTCGCCGGGATTGATGATGGCCGTGAACTGGTCGACATTCATCATGCCCATATTCGAGACCGTGAACGAACTGCCCACCATCTCGTCCGGCAGGAGCTTGCCGGTCCGCGCTTTTTCGGCGAGAGCCTTGGCCTGCGCGTTCAACTCGGCGAGCGTCAGGGTCTGTGCGGCACGGATCACCGGCACGACCAGACCGTTGTCCACGCTCACCGCCATGCCGAGATCCACGTCGCCGCGCCAGGAAACGGTCACGCCGTCCGTGACGGAGTTGACGACCGGGAACTCCTCCAGCGACAGGATCACCGCCTCCAGGACGAAATCGTTGACGCTGTAGGAGCGTCCTTGCGCCTTGAGATCGGCACGGAAGGCCATGAGGTCGGTGATGTCGGCCTTGACCGTCACATAAAAGTGCGGGATCGTCTGCTTGCTCTCCACCAAGCGGCGTGCGATGATCTGGCGCATGCGCGAGAGCGTGACCGGTTTGCGGCGCTGGGCGCGCTCGATATCCTCGACCATGATACGGCCGCCGTCACCAGAACCACGCACGCTCAGGATGTCGATCTCATGTTCAGCGGCGAGGCGTTTGGCCGCCGGTGTGATGCGCAGAGCGTCATAGTTCGCCGCGCTCAGGAAAGCCAACACGTCTTTTTCTACGATGCGTCCGTTCGGACCGGTGCCCTTGATGCGCGCGGGATTGATGCAAGCGGCGCGGGCGCAGGCGCGGGCACGTGGCGAGATCACCAGACGCTTGGCCGGTGTCGGCGCGGGTGCGGGCTGGACAGCCGGTTTGGCCGACGGCTGCGGTGCGGGCGTCGCTGCTGGCGCGGGAGCAACCGGTGCCGGCGCAGGCGCGGCGGCAGGAGCTGCTGGCGCGGGGCTTGCTGCTGGCGCCTCGGGAGCTGCCGCTGCGGGTGCGGGTGTTGGCGCGGCTTCGGGGGCAGGCGGCTGGTCCGGCACTTTCTCGCCGGCGGCACCGATAAAGCCGACGACGGTGTTTACGGGGACGGTGATGCCCTCGCGCACATAAATCTTCAGCAATACGCCCTCAAAAAAGCTTTCGACCTCCAGGTTCGCCTTGTCGGTTTCGATCTCAAAAAGGATGTCGCCTTTCGCGACCGCATCGCCCTCTTTTTTGAGCCATTTGACGATCGCGCCTTCCTCCATGGTCTGCCCGAGTTTCGGAAAAATCACTGCCTGAGCCATAATCACTCCAAATGGAAAGGTGACGGCAAGCCCGCACCTGACGCGCACGGAACTGCCAACAAATGCCCACCAGTATACCGAGCCTGACCGCACTTGTCATTGACAAAAATGAACAAAAAACGTCAAAACCGAAAAAAATAAATCACAGCCTCTCTCGCCTTCCAGTTGCGTTTTTTATCACACGAAGGCGCGACGGTCACAAACTGGATACGATTGTCCCGTCCGATATGTCCGGCAAGAACGTGGTGGCGGGTTGGTAATGTGAGGGGGCCTGCGTTAAAAAAGACATCAGAAGAATCCGCCTCATTTCCACATCTTGAAAGGTGTGGAAGTAGCGTCCAAGAGAAAAGAGGGCCGATGACGAGCGGTACGAGCCGTCGTCGGCCTTCGTGCCTTCATTTAATTTCCTAGGGTCAAGATTCGCAGTTGAATCCCCAAAAATATGACGAAAAACACAATGCCAGCGGGTATTGCCACACCGTTATGAAATCCCAATGCAGAAAAATTACAACGGCACGAATCATGCAAAATGCGACGTTTCATTTTGACGGCCCATCGCATCGATGTCCCTCTGGCGTCAAGTTTTGTCGACGATGTTTCCGTCTGGATCGTGACGGTATATGTCGAACACCCCCCTCCTGATATCTGTGAATCGATAATGACGTTTTTTATTTCCGTCCTTGGAATGCTGATCTCCCCCGTTTTTCTCATCCCCCACCAATCGTATCGCGTCAGGTTCAAAGCAGTCTGCCCGCCACGTATTTTCTCGACTGAAAAAGTCCCCCCGCCCAATAAAGCTAACGACAGCGCCAAGATCACCCATTTGGCGCAACAGTTGAAACGATTTAATGCGGTTTCGGTTTTCGCTAACATAAAACTTGGCCTTTCTCGTGACAAGGCATCACACCGGCTCCTTAGAACCCTGGGCAAGTCTTCGTATTCCTGTTATCACACAAAGGAAAGACACAATGCCCACTAACAGGCTGAGAGCATCCCAACCCCAAACGTTCGTCGCATAGTCAAATAGCGTTCCCGTTTCTTCGCCAACAAAGGCGAGTTCCTTCGTGTTCAGCCATCCCGCTTTCAACAATTCATTTTCTAGATGAAGAAGGCCTAGTAAGAGCGACGGCGGCACAAAGATCAATAGAATTGACGCGCTTTTTTTCATATCTCTCCGACTTACTTGTTCGCCATCTTTTTACATGAATCGTCGTTTCAGATCAAGCGGGTGATCGGTTAGTGACAGGGGTGTGCGAGTTCAGTGCATGGTTTGTTCTGCTTACTTTTTCAGGGTTCATAAATAGCGCGCTATGTCCGTACACAGCGGAGCGGTACACGTTCATGTGTACGTTCACGAAGATTACACTTTCATGGTGATTGGCGTTGAGATTGGCCGGGCAATCGCCTAAAATAAAAACCCGATTCGCTTTTATCGATGAAACGAGAGGACGAGTGTGTCAACGGAAATACGGCATCCTGATACTGAAGCACGTGCCCCGACATGGTGGGTACGTGATCGTCAGGGCGAACGGTATGGACCGATTGCTTTCGAGGTTCTGAAGAACTGGGCGCGTGATGGTCGCATCGGCCCGGCAAATGAGATCTCGCGGGATGGTGTCGAGTGGTCGCCCGCGACGGCGGAGCCTGCCTTGGAGATGGAGTGGGTCGTCGAGGTGGAGGGGGGGCGGTTTTATGGTCCCATCCACCGTGACGCGGTGCGGGGCCTGATCGATGAGGGGGCGATTTCACAACACGCGGTGCTGTTCCATCGTACCGCGCTGGATGCACGAGATGCAGAAGCAGAGTGTCAGCGCTTGGCGAGGGCGTTGCAACAGGCGCAGGCGCATGCACAGCGGCAGGAGGAACTGTGCCATCAAGCCCAACAGCGTGCAGCGGAGTGCGAGGCCGAGCGCGTATCGCTCAGCGAGATGTGCGCCGCGTGGATGAAGGAAGCTGAAGCGTTGCTGGCTCGGACGCGTGCTGAATCAGAGGCGGCAGTGCAGCAGGCGCTTGCCGACGTGGCGGACTTGGCGGGCCGGTGCCGTCAGGCTGAGGCCGACTTCGAGCGATCGCGCGCGGATGCGCGAGAGTGGAGGATGCAGTTACGGGTTGCAGAGGAGGCGTGTCAGACGGCTCAGCGTGAGCGAGCTGACTGGCAGGCTAAGGCGCAGCGGGCGCTGGAAGAGGCCGAGGCGCTCCGGCAGTCGGCTGACGGACGGTCCGTGTCGGATGCGGTGGTCGACGTCGAAGTGCTCCCTCCCGAAAGGCCGGATGAGGCGCGGTATTCCGGGCATCCCTCAAAGTCGCCGGTAGCGGTGGGCGCTTTCGGTGGGAGTTTAAACGGCCTTTCGCTGGCGGAGATTGAATGGCAGGCGCGGCGTGAGTTGGAACGGCTCGGCGCGCGCGGCCAGACGTTTTTTGCAAAAAATCGCTAGACGTGACGCGAGAAGAATGAGACAACGTTCAGGTGGCAACTATGACGGAACAACAGAACGAACAACATGACGACAACCGCCAGTGGTTTCTCCGCATCAACGGTGAAACGGTCTTTGGCCCTGTCGCGACGCAGGGGCTGATCGTCTGGGCCGAGCAGGGCCGGATCTTACCCGGACATGAGGTGTCTCTGGATCGCAAAGAGTGGGTGCCGGCGGTTTCAGTGGATCTGCTTGATATGCGCTGGTTCGTGGATGACGGCGATGGCGAATTGCGTGGGCCGCTCAACCGGCTGGCCGCTGAGGCGTTGATCAAAAGCGGCAAGGTTTCGGCGACTGCGCAGGTCGTCGCGGCGGAGGACGTGGATACGGAGTCGGCGGCTTCAGAGTCCGCCGATGATAAGCGGTCGCGTGACACTATGCCGGATGAGGCTTTGCAGCGCCGCGTTCAGGAGCTGGAAGCGATTGTCAATGAACAGCGCGAACGGTTGTCGAAGCTGTCGGATGCCGACGCCTTGGAGACGATCCAGCACGAGCGCGAGGTGTTGTCCACGCAGTTGAAAGAGGCCGAAGCCCAGAAGGAGGATCTGATCCGCAGCGCCGAGAAGGAGACCAAGGCCAATGAGCGTAAGCTGGAGCAACTGCGGCAACAGATCAAGCGGCTCGAACAGCAGCTCGAAGAGGCGGCTGGCACGGTGCCGCAGATTGAAGTGTTGACGGCGGATTTGGCTCAGGCCGAGGAGCGCGTCAAGGCGGCGGAAGCCGCGCGCGCGGAGGCCGAGGCACGGGTTCGCGCGAGTGAGACGGAGTGGGAAGAGGAACGCATGCGGGTGAAGGCGCTCGGGCAAAAGCTTGAAGGCGCCGAAGCGCGCGCCAAGGCGGCAGAGAAGGCGCTGGCTGATGCCGAGGAGCGTGTGTGTGCCGGCGAGGCTTCGCTGGCTGAGGTGCTCAACGACGCCAATGCGCGCGACATCACCTATCAAGAGAAGATTGCCGAACTAGAGAAGTTGTGCTCGCAGCCGCCCGAGGAGACGGCGCGTTTCTATGCGGATCAGGCTGCTGTTTATGAGTTGATCAACGCTGAAGTGACGGAACTGGCGGCGGCATTGGAGCGCGAAAAGACGCAGGCCGAGCAACTCAAAAACTGGAGCACGCAACGCCAGCAGTCGCTGATGGAACGCCGCCAAAAACTGTTGCGGCATCTGGGCGGGAGTCCGGGCGACATGACGCGGCGCACCGTGCGCGAACTGCCTTCGGATCCGCAGGTTGCCCGTTTGCGGGCTGACCTTGAAAATATGCGTGTGATGCATCAGCGCGAGATGCGGCTGGCCGAGACCAAGGAGCGCGAACTACGAGATAAAGTGCAACTGCTTGAAACAGAGGGCACGCGCCTGCATGCGCAGATCATCGAGGGTGAGAAGCGCGTACGGCAGATCGAGGAACTTGAGGAGCAGTTGCGGCAGCGTGATCACGATATGGCGGCCGAGCGGAAAAGCCGCGAAGAGGAACGCGAGCAGTTTGAGGCTAATCAGCGGGCGTTTTTGGCACGGATCGAAACCTTGGAGCGAGCCGCAAAGTCGAATACGCCGGAGGGTTTGCAGTCGGCCGAAGCACGCAATGTCAAGCTCGCCTCTTGGATGCGCTTGAAGAGCTGAGTCGGGCAAAGGGAGATGCGAGGATGAGTGTCGGACAGATTCAGGAGGCGCTGATCAAGGGGCGCGCACCCGAGGTGGTGAGCCTCGTGACGGCGGCGATTGAGCAGGGGGTGGCTGCGTCGGTTTTGTTGAACGATGGGCTCTGTGTCGGCATGACGGTGATCGGCGAGAAGTTCAAGAAAAACGAGGTGTTCGTGCCGCAGGTGTTGCTGGCCGCGCGCGCGATGAAACAGGCAACCGAGGTTTTGAAGCCGCATCTGGTGGCGGCCGGCGTGACGCCCTTCGCGACAGCGGTGATCGGGACGATCAAGGGTGATCTCCACGACATTGGCAAGAATCTGGTGGGCATGATGCTGGAAGGTGCCGGTTTCAGAGTGGTGGATGCCGGAATCAGCGTGGCACCGGAGAAATTTGTATCTCTAGCGCAGGAACACGACGCCAAGATCGTCGGGGTTTCGGCGTTGCTGACAACCACGATGGTGGCGATGCGCAGCGTCGTGGAGGCGGTGCGCGCGGCCGGTCTGCCCGCCAAAGTCATCATCGGTGGCGCGCCGGTGACGCAGGCATTCTGCGACGAGATCGAGGCAGACGGCTACTCGCCGGATGCAGCCTCAGCCGCTGAATTGGCGAAGCGGTTGGTCGGAGTTCATTAGTGCATGAGTGCAGGATCGCCGTAGGTCGTGGGTCAACCTCTCTTGTTGCGGCCACGCAGTGGCTCGCAACAAGAGAGTAAAAGTATGCTTTTTTCAAATTCCTTCAGCGTTGGACGTTCCGTGTTCAGCGTTCGACGTTCATGTCCCGCACAAACCGGCAGACATAGATCTCGTCTGCCGGGTGTAGAGCGGCATGCCAGCCTGCCGCCTGCATGGCTGCCGCAAAGAGCGGCAGGTGGTCGCGTCCTGGATCGGCAATGATCGCCTGGCCGCTGGGGGCGCAAAGCGCATTGATGGCACCGACCAGCGCCGGGATGTGGCGTCGCTCGTAGAGCAAGTCGCTGCCGATGACCAGCGGTACCGGTTGTTCGCATAGCGGATGCGAGCGGTCTAGGCAATCGTTCCAGTCAAGGACTTGGTACTCGATCTGCACGTGATTCAGCGCGGCGTTGTGTTGCAGCCAGTCGCCGGTGTCGGGGTGAAAGTCGGTAGCTGTGACGTGCGCGCCGAGCCGCGCCGCGAGGATCGACGGCAGTCCAAGACCGCAGCCCAGTTCAATGACGCGCAGGTGCGGCAGCCGTTCGCGCTGCTCCCAAAGGTCGCATGCCAGACCGTGCGCGGCCGGCCAGAGGATCGCATAGTAGGGGATCGCGTCGACAGCTTGCGGGTCTATCGCTGCGGCGCGGTCGAGCAGCGCGTCGAGGTCAGACGGCGTTTCGATCATCAGAACCTGCTCGCCGATCATGACGTGCTGGCGACCTTGGGGCATAACGGGGTCGTTCTGCATGTCGGTTGTCGGATCAGGGTTCGCCGAAACGAGCGATCCATTGGCGCATGGCGTTGAGGGTTTTCAGCCACGCCTGCGCGTCGGTGCGCAGTTCCAAGAAGCGGTCGAAGAGGGCGAGCCACGCCGACCAGAAGGTCTCGATCATGAGCATGCGCTCTTCAAAGCGGCCGTCTGCATCGCTCTGTTCGCCCTTGGGCAGTTTGAGCGAACGGAAGGCAAAGTCGGCGTCGATGGTCGCACTGAAAACATCGTCGCTGTGGGCGATCACGACCTTCGCGCGCTTGAGCTTCTTGCCACAAAGCAAGGCTGTGCCGGCCTCGCGGCTGTTGAGCGGCGAACCTTTGCGCAGCACCGCTTCGTGCGCACCCTGACCTTCGCGAAAGAAGGTGAGCGGACCTTCGAGCATCACGCCGAACTCGCGGCCGTCGGGCAGATGGCAGACGCCGCCTTCTTTCTCCCAAGCGAACCAGAGCCAGGTAAAAAAGTCCATGCCCAACGTGGGCTCGTTGGGGGGATCGAGAGTGGTGTCGGGTGAAAAACTGACCGGTTCGAGATCGTTGGCGTTGATCTGCTTGCGGCGCATGGCGGCGGTTTCGGGCGTGAGTAGGATCGGCAGCGTGCCTGCGGTTTCCTTGAAAGCGGGTGCGAGGGTATCGATCTGCTTATCGGACATCGCGCTGGCTACGAGCAGGTCATTGCGGAAGTCGACCACTACGGGGATGCTGGTCAAGGTCGGCGGCATCTTGGGTAAGAGCGAGTCGGTGACACGCTGTTTGACTTCGGCGCGTACCGCGCGTGGTAAGAATTCGACTTCTCGCGCACGGCATTCGAGATCCTCTTCCATCTGAACATACGCGCGCAGCAATGCGGGCGGCACCTTCTTCTCGGCGCGCAGCCATTGCGCGTGAAGGTAGGGGCCGATCACGCAGGTCTCATCCGCAATCGCGCGGTCGAAAAGATGCCGTCCGGTTACCCAGCCATGGATGGGATCGCGACCGAGCGAATCAATCGGTGGCGCGACATGCCGTGCAAAAGCGTCGACCAAGCTGGAGTCGTACTGTTGTTGGAGATAGAAGAGTCGGAAACTCACACTGCCGCTGCCGAATGCCATAGGTGCCTCACGAAAAGTGGTGGGAGACCGGGGCAACCATCCCCCGGCTACAGATTGCGTTGAATGTAACACTCAGATCGCGGGTTGTCGAGCGTCGGATGCTCCGGATGCTCAATGTTCAGCTGTCGTGGGGTGTCTTACGACGTGCTTGTCACTGCCAGCCGCTTATGCTACTCTTTTACCCCACAAGGTCACCATGCGACCAGTTGACCTTGGGGTTTGCTTTTAGATGCGTAACTCGTTTGTTTTCAAGTGGTTACAAAGCATGTTCGCGCCGTGCGCGTGCGTACTTTGCGGGGACGGAGTCTTGCCTGTTCCTGATTTTATCGTTTGCGCTTCCCGTATCGGATGCTGAACACGCCGGAACAGGGATGCGAGAGTTCAAAGGATCCTAGTTATGAGTAAGATGACAACGCGCCATGTGTACACCTCCGAATCGGTCTCGGAGGGCCATCCTGACAAAGTGTGCGACCAGATCTCCGACGCGGTTCTTGACGCCTGTTTGGCGAATGATTCCGCCGCGCGTGTAGCGTGCGAAACGGCGGTCGGCCCTAACCTCGTCGTCAACCTCGGGGAGATCACCTGCAAAAACTGGGATCAGATCAATCCCGGTAAGATCGCGCGCGAAGTGGTGCAGGACATCGGTTACGATAATCCTACGGAAGGCTTCAGCTACGATACGTTCAACTATCTTTGCGCACTGCATGGACAGTCAGGCGACATCGCGCGCGGCGTTACCAAGGCCAAAGCCGAAGATCAGGGTGCGGGCGACCAAGGCATGATGTTCGGCTATGCGTCGAACGCCACGCCGCAGCTTATGCCGGCGCCGATCGTCTACGCGCATTCGCTGTTGCAACTCCTTACGACGTTGCGCAAGAAGGGCGAAATTAAATACCTGCGCCCCGATTCCAAATCCCAAGTTAGCGTGCTGCACGAGGAGGGCCGCGCCAAAGAGATTACCGCCGTGGTGATCTCGCATCAGACCTGTGACGTGCCGATCACACGCATCCGCAAGGAGCTTAAGGAGGTTGCGCACGATTTCCTTAAAGACACCGGCATGCTGACCAACAAGACCAAGTTCTACATCAACCCCACCGGTCGCTTCGTGATCGGCGGGCCTTGCGGTGATTCCGGTGTGACTGGCCGTAAGATCATCGTTGACACTTACGGCGGTGTCGGATCGCACGGCGGCGGCGCTTTTTCCGGCAAGGACCCATCGAAGGTCGATCGCTCGGCTGCCTACTACTGCCGCTACGCCGCGAAGAACATTGTGGCTGCTGGTCTTGCCGACAAGTGCGAGATTCAGGTCGCCTACGCCATCGGCGTGGCCAAACCGCTCAGCATCAACGTCAGCACCTACGGCACCGGCCGCATCGACGATGAGAAGATCGCCAAGATCCTGATGGCGAATGACATCTTCGATTTCCGGCCCGGCATGCTGATCCAGGATCTCGGCCTCACCAAGCCAAAGGGCTGGTCCTACCGCGCGACCTCCAACTACGGCCACTTTGGCCGCGACGGGTTCCCGTGGGAAAAAACCGACCGTGCTGCCGCCCTCCGCTCCGCCGCAGGTGTGAAATAATTATCTTTTTCGCAAAGTACGCTAAAAATCGAAAAAGAGTGGATGCCTCGCTCACGAATACGTGAACGGCATGCCATCTTTTTCGATGAGAAAAAGGTAGTTGAGCACACCGAGGTGACCAAGGATGCACCCTCTTTACGCGCAGTCAAATGCTTTGACGGCTGATGTGATCGGGGCCGCAATCGAAGTTTTCCGACATTTTGGCCCCGGCCTGTTGGAATCCATCTACACGCGAAGTCTCGCTCGGGAACTGATGTTGCGCGGACATCGTGTGCAAACGGAAAAACTCATAAGGATTGAGTATAAAGGTTTTGTTTTTGAAGAGACTTTGAGATTTGACTTGATGGTTAATGAATGCCTGTTGGTTGAAGCCAAAGTCTCTGAAATGGGCATCCGGCCTGAGAACAGACACCAGCTCTTGAGTTACCAGAAATTAATGGATATCCCCTTAGGGTTGATCTTTAATTTTGGTGATTCCAGATTTGGTGATCGCGGTATTCAACGGGTAATACTCAAGGGCGCAGACAGTTAAGTTCCTGTGGCGCGTTCACCTGTATGACGTCCGCGTATTCGCGGGTGAGTCATCTGAGTGAACGCGCTCTTTGCGGGGTTTGCGAAAAAAGAATACGAAGGTCTAAGTTTATGAATTACAAAGTCAAAGACATCGGCTTGTCCGATTGGGGCCGCAGGGCCATTGAGATCGCTGAAAAGGAGATGCCGGGCCTCATGGCTACGCGCGCCAAGTACGGCCCGCAAAAGCCGCTTAAGGGCGCGCGCGTCATGGGCAGCCTGCACATGACGGTTGAGACCGCCGTGCTCATCGAGACGCTCGTGGAGCTAGGTGCGGATGTACGCTGGGCTTCCTGCAACATCTTCTCCACACAGGATCATGCTGCCGCAGCCATCGCCGCGCGTGGCATTCCGGTGTTCGCCTGGAAGGGAGAGACACTCGAAGAGTACTGGTGGTGCACCAAGCAGGCGATGACCTGGCCGGACGGCTCGGGGCCCCAGTTGATCGTCGATGACGGCGGTGACGCGACGTTGTTGCTACATCGCGGTTTCGATGCCGAGCGTGACGCCGCTTTCCTCGACGAGCCCACCGACAACGA
>JAKJHA010000205.1 GCA_022704125.1 Verrucomicrobiota bacterium
GGCTTGCCCAATCCGCAAGATCCGGATCGACCCCGCGCTCAAAGCGGCGCGATGATTCGGAGCTGAGCCCTAACCGTGTGGCGGTGAACTTGGTTGAGGCCGGATCAAACAACGCGCTTTCGAGCAGCACATGCTCGGAGTCTGTCACGATCTCGCTGCTCGCGCCGCCCATTACACCCGCCACCGCGCTTGGCACCTTGGCATCCGCGATCACCAGCATGCTGGGATCAAGCGTACGCTTCACACCGTCCAGCGTCGTGATCGTCTCGCCCGGCGTAGCGCACCGCACCACAACTGTGTGGTCCGCCAGCATGCGGTAGTCAAACGCATGCAGCGGCTGTCCGCACTCCAGCATCACATAGTTGGTCACGTCCACCGTCAGACTGATCGACCGCACGCCGCACAGCTCCAGCCGACGCCGCATCCAGTCCGGTGCTATCCCATCCTGCACGCCGGTCATCACGCGCGCCGTGTAGCGCGGACATTTGACCGGATCATCCACGCGCACCTGTGCGAAGCGCTCCACCGGATCTTCGGTCTCGGTAAAGTCTATCGAGGGCAGACGCAGCGGCCGCTTCAACAGCGCGGCGAATTCACGCGCGATGCCGATGATCGAGAGACAGTCAGGACGGTTCCATGTGATCTCCAGATCCAGCACCGTCTCGGGCGGCGGCAGCACATCGCACAGCGGCGTCCCCGGCTTCAACGCCGGGTCCAACTCCATGATGCCTGAGTGATCGTCAGAGAGCTTCAGTTCACGTGCCGAGCAAAGCATACCGAACGACTCCACGCCGCGCAGTTTAGCCTTCTTGATCGTGAACCCGCCCTCGGGAATCACCGCTCCGATACGCGCAAAGGCGACGGTCAGGCCGGCGCGCGCATTCGGCGCTCCGCACACCACCTGCCACGTCTTCTCGCCATCCGACACCGTGCAGACATGCAGGTGATCCGAGTTCGCATGCGCCTCGCAGGTCAGCACCTCCCCTACCACAAAAGCGTCATCGAGCGTCACGCCAACCTCGTCGATCGCCTCCACTTCTACGCCAGAAAACGTCAGCTTGTCGGCCAGTTCCTTGACCGACAGATCCGACACATCCACAAACTCATTCAACCAACTGATCGGTACCTTCATTTCCGAAAAATCCTTCTTTCGCTCACCACGGCACGCTGCGCCATACCCTCCGCCTCACGCCAACTGACTCAGGAAGCGGACGTCATTCTCGTACAACCAACGGATGTCAGGAATGCCGTACTTGACCATCGCGATACGCTCGACACCGAAACCGAAGGCGTAGCCGTAAACCGTCGCCGGATCGTATGCGTGATCGCCGCGCGCCTGATTGACGTGCTCGTACACGCGCGGATCCACCATGCCCGCGCCGGCGATTTCGATCCAGCCGCTCATCTTACAGACGCGGCAGCCCTTGCCGCCGCAGACGTGGCAGGAGAAATCTACTTCGACGCTCGGCTCGGTGAACGGGAAAAAGTGCGGACGGAAACGCACGCCGGCTTCGGCACCCATCATCTCCCGCGCATAGTACGCCAGCGTCGACTTAAGGTCCGCGAGCGACACCGGCTTCGTATCCACATAGAGGCCCTCGATCTGATGAAAGTTCGCGCTGTGCGTGGCATCGGTCGTATCGCGGCGATAGGTACGTCCCGGCGTGATGATACGCACCGGCGGCGCATGGCGAGTCATGATGCGGATCTGCACCGGCGAAGTCTGCGTACGCAGCAACCGATCGTCAGTCAGCCAGAAAGTATCGGAAGCATCCATCGAAGGATGGTGCGCGGGCGTGTTCAGCGCCGTGAAATTATTGAAGCAAGTCTCGATGTCCGGCCCGTCCGCGACCGTGAATCCCAGCCGCCCGAAGATCGCGGCCGTCTCCTCGATCACGCGCGACACCGGATGCTTGGCACCCGGCGCGAACCAGCGTCCCGGCAGCGTGCAGTCAAAAGCTGCCCGCTCCTTCTTAGCCGTGGCGGCACCCGCCATGCGCTCAGCCAACGCGCCCTCCAACGCGGCACGCCACGCCTGGACGCGCTTGCCAAACTCCGGCCGGTCAGCCGCCGGCACTTCCTTCATCTGCTTGATGATCGCCGGCAACAGGCCGTTACGTCCCAGATACTTGATACGCACCTGTTCCAGCGCGGCCGCATCCGCCGCCGCAGTCACCTCGGCCAACGAAGCCGCCTGTTGTGAATCCAATTCCGCAAGTGTCATAAGCCCTTCACTTTCTGAATAGGGCGCCAAGTTTAGGCCAACGCCCCGCCAAAATCAATGCCTGCTTGCATCTCTCAGCGCTTAGAAGCGGCGTCGAGCGCGGCGACCACCGCTTGCATCTTTGCAAGGCCAGTACGCGCGGTCTCGGGCGCGGGCTGTTTCCAGTAGGTGGCGTTGAAAAGCTCGACCGAGAGCCAGACGGACGCGTGGTTCTGCCGGAATATCGCGAGGATCTCCGTGAGCGGAGCAATGCCGTCTCCCGGCCAGACGCGATCACTATCCTTGAGGGCTTCGCGTGCCGGCTGGGCCGGATAGTCATTCATGTGGAAGCAGTGCGTCGCACTGCGGCTGAGCAGCCGCAGCGATGCCGCCTCACTGCCGCCGCGGTACATGTGGTAAGCGTCCGCCAGCACGCAGGCATCAGGATGCGCGGCGCGTGCGGCGACGTAGATACACTGGTCGAGGCGCGAGAGATTCGCGGAGGAACCCCAGAACTCAATTTGGGGAATCACGCTCATGCTACGTCCCAGTTCCAGCACGGCGCGGTAGCGCTCAGCGGCGCGGTCGAGGTCGAGCTTAACGTTGGCCCCGTAGACACCGGCGGGCGACGCCGCGATATGGGTGCCGCCAATCTGTGCGACGAGATCCATATCCCGCTTCATCTGCTCCATGCCCTTGGCGCGTGCGGTGTCGTCATCAACAGCCCACGCCGCAAAACTGATTGCGCTGACCACCGAGAGTCCGGCGTCGGCGCATTGCCGTTTGAGTGTACTGAGCGGGGTACCACCGGCCGCAGCCTTGGCGATGTCGTCAACCCACGGCTCAATGCCGGTGTAACCGGCTTGGGCCGTCAGAACGATTTGTTCCGAGAGCGACAATTTGTAGCCACGGAGGGTAGCGGCATTGAGCGCGTAACGGAAGGTACTCCCCGTCGCCACCGGTGCCGGAGCCGCGGCGCGGACACCAGAGGCAGACAACATTCCGCATGCCGCTGTAGCGGCAGACATGAAACCGCGACGTGAAACATCTGTGTGCATGTGTAAAACTCCTTGATCAGTATCAGCCCGGCGAGCGTTTGTCGAAGCGCCGGATACCAATACCATGCCAGATGTCCGGTCGGTTGGCAATGGCGGCGAGATCTTCATGTCTTACGGCGCGCGCTGACTCGCGTAAAAGTCAAGCAACGCACGCAGGTTGACCCGCGTGTACGGCTCGTCGCAGGCTGGCGTTTTCTTGCCGGCGTCGGCGAACCACATGTCGAGCGTCTCCGGCATGAACACGGCATTATGCAGATTGGAACGCATCGCCACCGGACGTTTGATGATCTCGATCATCACCTCCGGCGTGATCGTGCCGAACCGCGCGTGGAGCCGTTCGGAGAGCGCTTTGGCGCGTCCGCCAGCCGAAAGCATCACCGTGTCTTTGGGCACAGGCGGCAGACGCTTATCCTGCTGGCCGGGGCCCAGCACCTCCACCACGCTGGGCGTGGCATAGACACCGACCATGTTGCGTGAAGCGTCGCTGATAACGTAGTAATACTCGCAGGAGCGCGGTGCCGCGCGCATAATCGCGAGTGCCTGCTCGACGGTCTCGGCGCGTTCCGCGACCTCGCGCATCAGGAAGGTCATGGGCATGCCGTCCCAATCCCCTTCACCCTTGCCGCCCATCTCGCCGATAGCCACCCCCTTGAGATTCATGGCAGTGACCGTCCCCAAGAAGCCGGCATACCCTACCGACATCCACGGGATACCGTCCTCGGGCTGGAACACCTGCAGCACGGTGTAGTTTTGCAGGTGGATGTCGCGCATGTAGTCCAGTACGCGCGCATGTATCACGCGGCCGTCGGCGCTGGCGGTATTGCGCACGGCGACCCCGCTGCAGTGAAAAAGTTCAGGAAAGAAATTGCCGCTGAGCGCCGCCCGTTCTGTGATGCCGGCAGCCGCCGCCATCGCGCGGCATTCGCGCAGAAAGCGCTCGGGCGTGTGCGGTCCCGCACGCCGGTAGATCTCTTCGATCCGGTCATAGAACCATTCGCCCTTCTTGACAGCGAGCCCCGCGCCGACCAGCGCCATCGTGCGGGGCATCACATTCGGCACCAACTCGGCGAGCAGGCGACCGTGGGCGCGCCCCATCTGTTCCGGCGTGCCGCTAACAAACAGCACCCGCTTGCCGTTCACTTTGGCCAGCAAGCCCTGACCGTCCGGATCGCGCGCGACCACCTGCAGCGTCTCTTGCGCGCGCACCGCCATACAGACGGAGACCATCGTCACCGCCACCAACACCGTCAATAGCGTCTGCCGTTTCATTCTGTGGCCTCCACCAGATATTCAAAAACTGCCGCGAACATCCGCAACACATCCTCATGCAGCACCGGCTGACGCGGCAAGTCGGGCGGCGGCTCAAACAACGCATCGTCTGAGACCGCGTTAAGACGCCAGTGGCTAAAGCGTGCCGTGCCTGTCACATCGCCGAAAGCCCAAGACGCCGAGAGCGGTGTGCCGTCGGCGCTGAAGGCCAGATCGAGATTGCCGCGCGTCTTTTTGTGGTTCACCTTGACCTCGACCAAGCGTTCGCCATTCGCGTTTTTCACTTCGCCCAGCGTGTAGTATTGCTTGAGTGCCTCGGGTGTGAACGAGGCCGCGGCCAGCGCCCCCACCGCCACCCGCATCTTCATCAAGCGTTGCGGATTGACCAACCCGGTGACGGACAGATCATCGCGACGCGCTTCAGTGCCACAGAAGACCCGC
>JAKJHA010000206.1 GCA_022704125.1 Verrucomicrobiota bacterium
GGACGCATTATCGGCGGAACCATCGCCACGCCGTTAATTGTTAAAGATTCTCCCGGCATCACCGATCTCGAAGTCCTGTGTACCGCGCCGGCTCTCACACCGGGCCTCTATGCAGCGCAGATCGTGGACACCGGACTGACTTGGCAGGCCGTGCAGCAGCTTCCCCTGCCGCAGACCAATATCGAACTTGGTGCCACGCTCGCCAACACACCGAGCAGCCGTTGGAACCCCAACCATGCGGGGCTTTACACCGGCTTCATCTGGAACCGCTCGCCCACCAACGAGGTCTGGTCATTCGCCGAATCAATTGACGATTGCGTGTTGCTCGTGCTGGACGGCGAGGTTCTTTTCAACGACGACCAGTGGAATCGCACGATGGTCGCCACGCGTACGATCACCCCCGGCCCCCATGCCATCGAGCTGTGCGTCTACAATCACGGAGGGGTAGGCGGCCCTGCGGCTGTGGACGGCTGGACCACTAATGGTTGGGGCGTCGGTGTGGACCGCCTCGGGCGCGGGTCGAAAGATACCGCCTGCTATGAAAAGCTGATCGATCCCGGTGACGGTTCGTTGCTCACTGTCAACACCAACGTTGCGGCCCCTCGCGCCGAAGTCCGCAGTGGTACGTTGCGGCTCGTTCCCTGTGCGCGCCCCGGTCTGTATGCCGCCCAGTACACCAACGTTGCCTGGAGCACCACCACGCCCGCCAATCCTCTCGACTCGGTTGAGCTTGGTGCTACGCTCGCCAACTCCCCCGCAAGTTTCTGGAAGGACAATCATCTGGGTATCTACACCGGTTTCATCTGGAACCGCTCGCCCACCAACGAGATATGGAACTTTATCGAGTCGATCGACGACTACGTTTGGCTGTCGCTCGACGGTGTGGTCGTCATCAACAACACGGCATGGAACGTGACCACGGTCTCTACCAATGTCGTCTCCCCCGGTCCTCATGCCATTGAACTGCGTGTCTTCAACGGCACAGGAGGTGCCGGACCTGTGGCCAAGGACGGCTGGACCTCCACCGAGTGGGGCTTCGGCGTGGACCGCTTCGGGCGCGGGCTGAAAGATACCGCCTGCTATGAGCCGTTGATTGATCCCGGCGACGGCTCTTTCCTGACCACCGGCTCTGTTGAGCGCGACCCGTTCCAAGACGTGCCCGTTGATGTCGCCGCAGGCGCGACGCTTGATCTGGACGGCGCGGCCCAATGCGTGCAGCTCATCACCGGCGGCGGCACCGTCACCAACGGCACTCTCGCGGCTGGCAGCGTGCTCTCGCCCGGCGGCGACGACGCCACCGGCACGTTGACGCTGAGCGATGTGACCCTCGGCGCTGTGGTTTACCGCGCGACGTTGCGCGATGCAGCGGCGGACGTCCTCGCCTTCACGCAGCCGGTCGATCTTTCGGCGCTCGTGATCGTTCCCTCGGACGCGCTTTCCCTCGCCGCCAGCGGCCGCGACTACATCATCGCCACGGCACCCTCGTTCACCGGTACCCGGCCCGTATTGTCGGGCTTCCCGTCCCGCTGGAAGGTGATCGTTCGGGGCACCGAGTTGCATCTCACAGCCCTCGGCGGCACTTGTCTTACCATCTTATGAAAACAACACACATCATCGGGTTGGTGCTCTGTGCGGCGGGAGCGTTCGCCGCGAATCCAGAGCAGGTCGCACGGGTTATGGACGGCACGCTCAAGGAAGCGCGCGCTTCGTGGTGGGGGTTTGACCCGCAAGAGTCGACCGCCGCCCTGCAAGCCGCGATCCATTCGCGCGTGCCGCGCCTGATCGTCGACAACATGGGCGCGCCGTGGATCACCGACCGGCTGACCGGCGTGAGCGATCAGGAGATCTTCTTCGAGCCCGGCACCGAGGTGCTGGCCAAGAAGGGCGCCTTCACCGGTAAGGCCGACGCGCTACTCACCCTCGCGGGCGTTACTAATGTCACGCTGCGCGGACCGGGCGCGACGCTGCGCATGCGACGCGCCGATTATGACGCGCCGCCCTATGTGCGCGCCGAGTGGCGGCATACGCTCTCGATCAAGAGTAGCGCCAACATCCAGATCATCGGCCTCACATTCGCCGAAAGCGGCGGTGACGGCATCTATCTCGGTAGCCTCAGGGCTGCCTGGCCCAATCGCGATATCGTGATCCGCGATGTGGTCTGCGACCGTAACTACCGCCAAGGCATCAGCGTGATCTCAGCCGAAAACCTGCTGATCGAAAATACGATCATGCGCGACACGGCCGGCACGCCGCCAGCAGCCGGCATCGATTTCGAGCCGAACCACGCCGGTGAGCGGCTCAAGAACTGCATCATGCGCAACTGCCTGACCGAGAATAATTATGGCGACGGCTACGAGTTCTATCTGCCGAACCTGACCGCCTCCTCGGAACCGGCCTCCATCCGGCTTGAGAACTGCCGCTCGGTCGGCGACCGGGTCGCGCTGCGCGTAATCACCGGCAATGCAGAGGCCGATGCCGTGCGCGGTACGATGGTCGTGGAGGGGTGCCGCTTTGAGCAGGCGAAGCGCAATGGGGTTGTGATCGGCCGCAAGCCGCCGCACGGCATGGCGCTGACGCTCGACCATTGTGTGATCACCGGCTGTGCCGCCGGCACGAATGCCTTTGCCGATCTGCTGCTCAACGCACGCACGGAGGATCAGATCCCGGTTGGCAACATCCGCCTCAATGACGTGGTCATCGAGCAGCCGGTCGCGCGACCGTGGATCATCTGTCAAAGCGGCGCGGAGTATGAGACGGTCACCGACCTGAGCGGAACGGTCACGCTGCGGCAGCCCGGAGCGGCGGAGCAGCGGATCACGCTCACCCCGGCGTGGATCGCGCAGACCTTCCCGCCGCGCTTCACGGTGCGTGTACCGCGCATCGCCCCCGCGCTGGCATCGGCGCGCGTGGTCAACAAAGTCGAGGGCCTGCAACGTCTCGCACCCTTGCGCTTGCGGAACGGCGGCTCTTATCTGTTCCACGCGCAGGCAGGCGTGGAGGCGGTGCTTGCGGGTCAGCAGACACAGGTCGGTCATTATTCATCCGCCGCTAAGCCGCTGATCGTGCGTGCCGCCGATGGTCGTGTGATCAAATCCGTTCCGGTGTCGGCTTTCCGCGAGCGCGTGGAGCTACGTTTCACGCCGCCGACCACTGGTTTCTACACGCTGGAGGTCAGTGTTGGTGCAAATGCCTTCGTGCTGCTCGAAGCCAACGTGCCGGTCGCGTTCGAGACCGCCAAAAAGGCGGTGGGCCTGATCGGCAGCACGGGCAGCCTCTACGCCGCAGTGCCCAAAGGCACCGGTCTCTTCGCGTTCGGTGTGAGCGGCGAAGGCGACAGTGAATGCGTCAAGGCCACGGTGTACGATCCGTCCGGTCGCGCGGTCTGGAGCCGCGATACGATCGCGCAGCCCGAGCGCTACACCGCGACCGACGGCGAAGGCGCGACAGGCGGGCTCTGGCGGATCACGTTCGAACGTCCGACGCGCGGTGTGCTTGAGGACTTCCACGTCGATGCACTAGGCATTCCGCCCTATCTCTTCTTGCACCCCGACCGCTACTGGACCTTTTGATTGTAGTTCGCGGGTGGGCCCGCTACACTGATTCGCGTTATGCCTCTTGCACTCAACAGCACAGGCCCGATTCGGCGGCGCATGCTGAATCTGGAAAAACTCGGCGTGCCCGGCGTGCCGCTCGTGGGATACACCCGGAGCGTGCGTTATGGTTGGACAGTGGACGAGCACGCCCACGCCGGGTGCCTTGAGATCGGGCTCTGCCTCCGCGGGTCGCTGGTCTTGGAGAGCGGGGCGGACCGGCACACGATCATGCCGGGCGATCTCTTCGTCAACCATCCCGACCAGGTACATCGGCTGCAAGCCTTACCTAAGGGGGGCGTCCATTATTGGATCCACCTTCGCCTCAGTGATGCGCCGCCCGGTTTCTTGGGACTTCCCGCGCCGGAGATCCACGCGCTCCGGCGCAGGTTGAACCGGTTGCCCTGTCGCGTCACGGCGGACACGGCACGCATCGCCTCCGCATTCCGTCGCTTGTTAAAGTGTCACAGCAGTCTGTCCGGAAACTACCGGATGTTCGCGTTGCGTAGCGCCTGCATGTCCTTGGTCTTTGAGATCGCCGAACTTACCGGCAAACAGCAGCCCCTGGCCGGGACGGACAAGCTGTCTGCCATCATCGAGCGCATCCGCGCACATCCGGAGCAGAAGATCAACCTCGACGCGCTGGCCAAAGAGGCAGCGCTCTCGTCAACCCGCTTCATCAACGTCTTCAAGCAGGTTACCGGGTTTCCGCCACTGCACTACCAGCTCGTGTGTCGCCTCAACGAGGCCAAACGTCGTCTCAAGGAGAGCGACGAATCTATCACGGATATCGCCGCCGCGCTGGGCTTTTCTTCATCGCAGCATTTTTCCACGCACTTCAAAAAGATGTTCGGCTGTACGCCGACGTCCTATCGGCGGTCCGTGCGCGCGTGAGACCGTGCTCCGCGCCAGCCTTGCGCCGGGCGCTCAATTTGGAGTGCGCGTGACAAGCACCGCGCTGTGCGCGGGGCGCGGCACCGCTTTCCTTCCGCGCTGCGCGCGGAAGGCGGCTCGCGGGGACGCTCGCCCTCCAGCGTGGGAATCCGACCCATTGACGCGAGACATGAGACACAAGACAAGATCACGACCTCGCACAAGCCCGGTCACCGGTCTTTCGCGGAGCACCGGGAGGGACGAGCGTCTGCTCGTCCGGGCGGCGCTTCTCGCCGCCCCACGGGCAAGATGCCCGTGCCACCCCCCGAAAAAAGCACCTCAGGTCAGTGCGCCGCCTCGCGGTAGCGCACATGGGTCATGCGCACATTATTTTTTATGTCGGTGCGCAGATAGCCTTCGCCAAAGGCGACCAGTATCTCGCCCGGCACGGTCTCGATCAGTGCCGTGTA
>JAKJHA010000207.1 GCA_022704125.1 Verrucomicrobiota bacterium
TGTTCGCCGGACAGTCCGAAGCTACCTCGCCCGCCGCCACGGTGTCGCGGGATACTTCCCGCCGCCCGGACCCGAGGCCGTTCTGCAGGCCATGTCGCTCGGCCTGTATACGCACGCCCTTTTCTCTACGTGGCTATTCATGCGATAAGTCACGTCTGCCACGTACTGTTTTTTTGTCTTATGCGCCCGAGAAGCGGGAAATCGTGTCAACCATGTCTAAAAATCGCTGCCCACTTTTCAGTAACGCAAGATCTTCATGCGCCTCTGTTACCAACCGGATTACCGTCGCGATCTGTCCGCGCCGTACAGGTAGAGCGCGCCGTAGCTCCATGTGGGCGGCTTGACTCCAGTGAAGTTGGCGCGGTCCATCGTCAGCAGCACGTACCGGTGGGGATAGCCTTCGGGCAACGGCACGATGCCAGCCCAGACACGTCCGGCGGGCTTGGGCCAATGGGGCTGGAAATCCATGCTGATTTCGCCGAGTTCCTTGAGCGACGGATAGGCGTGGGCGCGCAGGTTGCCGTGCCCGCCCATCAGGGCATAGACCGTGCCGCCGATACGTGAGAGGGTGGTGCCGGTGGCGTTCGCGCCGATAGGCGGCGTGATCGTCGTGAATGCGCCGTCCCATGTGTCGGCCTCGTGCAGGCTGGCGGTGATGTTGCCTTTGCCGTTGACTTGTGTGAAGGTGCTGGTGAGCAGACGCCACTTGCCAGCGGCCGCGTCGTAAAAAATGCTGGGGTCTTCGTGGCGACCGGCCAGTTGCGTGTTGGGGATCAGCGCGGCACGCATCACCGAAAAGCCACGGCGCGGATCCTTGGCGGAACGCGCCCGGAAGAGTTGGCTTTCGGCGCGTCCTTCACGGTTCGAACTACCGCCGAAGTCACTTGAGAAAGCCCGCCATTCAGCGGCAGAACGATCATAAAACAGATGTGAGGCCACTGCGTTGCGCAACAATCCATCGTCAAAATCAAAAGCGATGACACCCTCGAAGCGCAAGTCGAACACGGAGGGGTCGAGGCTGAAGACACCTTGCGACGGATGCGGCAGGGCAATTCCGCGCATGGAGAAGGTGAACCAGAGGCGTCCGTTCTCTAGGAAGGGCGTCAGGTCTTCGTAGGTGACGGCGCGGATGTCGGCCTGTCCCATGCCGGCGGAGAGGCAGGCGCGTGCGCTGCGGATTACGGCGCGGCCTTGTCCGTTGAAAAGCAGGTTGAAGGTGCTGTGCCGGGCAGTTTCGCGGCGGCGGAAATCCAGAACGTCGCCGAAGTGTTGCCTGCCAGCTTTTTCATGCGACGCCGAGTCATCGGTATGGCCGTGGTAGGCGGTTACGCTATCCTTTTCGGTGAAGAGCGCGATGTTGCGTCCGGAAAGTTGCGCCCTGAGGACAAACGGACAGGCCGGGAGTTTTGAAGCAAAGCGGATCTCGCGGACTTGGCGTCCCGTCTGCCAGACACGCAGGAACAGACCGGCTTCCGCGCCGGCGCGGGCAACAGCCTGGATGCGGTCACGCAGACCGTGGCGCGCAAGGTCGATCGCCACTTCGGTCGAGGCACCCTCGGCGGGTGCCGTGAGTTCGTCGATCGCAACATCGTAGGTCGCGAACGGGTTGACCGCCCCGACATAGATGCACACAGGGGTGCCGGCAGGCGTGCCGCTCAGTTCGAGACGCCCGCGGCTGCGGGTCGGGACGAAGGCGGTATCACACACAGGCGTGTCGTTTGAAGAGACGAGGAAGGCCGGGTGTATGGAGGTGAAGTCCACCGTCTCGGCCGGCGCGAGTTCAGCGAGCGGGATGTGTTGCGAGAAGACGAAACGGCGTGCGGCCAGGCGTTGGAATTGCAGGGCCAGCACATCGTCTGCTGCGTCGGCCGTCAGCGCGCATGCGACGACTCCAACGATGCCTATTTTCCAGCATTCAAGGATTCTTTTCATTGGGTTCCATCTCCGGTGGGATTGTGAGTGGTGGTAGCGGCCGTTCTGGTGCGGGGAGCGATTGAAACGCACACTGACCGATCGGCAAACCTTGGTTACGAAAGATATATTCGAACTCGGTCTGTTCATGCGGGGCGCGCTCCATCGCAGAAATTTCACAGAAGCGCGAGTCGGCAGTGAGCCGCGCTCTAATTGTGGAAAAATAATCGAGGTGGTCGGTTGCGATCTGCACGGTGCCGCCGATCTCAAGACGGGTCCAGAGCGCGTCGATGAAAAGCGGCGAGAAGAGACGGCGATTGTGGTGGTGGCGTTTGGGCCAGGGGTCTGGGAAAAATACGTAGACGGTGCGTATGCGATGGGCTGGCAGCAGGTAGTAAAACGTGTAGAACGCTTCGAGGCGGAGAATGCGGAGGTTGTCGAGTTTCAGGCGTGTGGCCTTCTTGTCCAATCTGGTCACGCGCGACAGCATGCGTTCGATGCCGAGGTACTGGACATCAGGATTCTGTGCCGCACGCGCGGTGAGGAAACGCCCCTTGCCGCAGCCGATCTCGACCTCAAGCGGCCGCGCGGGATCGAACAGCGTGTCGATCGGCAGGGGCTCGGTCAGGCTGGTCACCGGGATAACGCGGGAGAGACGGGGAGGTGCAGACATAAACGCAGAGACAATGATGGTGAGTGTGAGAAGGGTAGCGACTCATTGGGGCGGTGCGTCGGCTGGCGCGGCCAGACATCCGAGCGCGGCGAGGAAGGTCTGGGAAGGACGAACCGGGCGCAGGGTCTTACTGTCAACATGGGCGTGGACCGTGTAGCCTTCGGCGAGCAGGTGCCCGTCGCGCCGCACTTCGCAGGCGATCTTCAGACGGACACCTTTGAAGGAATCGAACCAGGCGACAATCTCCAAGAGGTCATCATAGGTGGCGGGCGTGTGGTAGCGCACATACGCCTCCAGCACCGGTAGGGCGTGCCCGGCGGCCTCCAGCTCGCGGTAGGTGAAGCCGCAGGCACGCATCAACTCATTGCGGCCTCGTTCAAAGAGGGTCAGATAGTTGGCGTAATAGACCACATGCATCTGATCGGTGTCGGCATACGGCACGCGGTAGGGGATGGTGACGCGTTTCGGTTCAGACATCTGTAGGCTCCTTTGTTTGATTCGGGGCAAGTGTAAGGGGCGCGGTCGGCAAAAGCAACTCCCGATATAAAACCCCCAAGCATCGCAAGTGAAAACGCATTGTAAAAAGTAATCGGTTGGTGACGGGGGGGGGATGAAGCTCGTGCGTTTCTGATTTCATTACGAACCGCTGTTGTGTGTGTGGACTAGTGTTTTTCGACGTTAAAGGCCAAACTCCAGAGGGTCACATATTCGAATATGTGACCCGGGGGTGCGCGAGGGGTTCGCTGTGTGCGTCGCCTGTGCCCTGTCGACACGGCATCTGGTTCGCGGGGTAAAATGCGCACGCACAAAACATGCGCTTGACTCGCGTGCCTTCTGCCACCGATCGATTACTTTTTCGACAACGCGGGATTGACATCCGGCGCGGCGTGGCGCATGCTACAGATATCCCTTTATCTTATCCCTTTGGCTAAGGAGGCCACGCGAATGGTTGGTTCATTTCTGCTGCCGGCGGGTTTGCCGCTGGCTTCTTTAATTGACGGTTTTCTGATATCAAACTTGATGGGGAAAAGCATCGTGTTGGTTCAACTTGCCAGTTCGATCGTGGCTGCCGCGATCATCATCGGCAAGAACAAGGAACTGAACGGCATCGTGCGTAACAGCAGGCGTTTCCAGCGTGAGTTTCTGCTCGGCCACGATGTGCTCGATTATTATTTGCGGCGCAAAAAAGGTGCGATGACCGCGATCGAATTGATCTATGACCGTACCTGTGAGCGCATGGTCAAACTGCTCGACCCCGATATGCGGCGCTCGGTCATCGGTCGCCAGAGCGATGCCAACCAAGCGGCGCTTTCGGCCCGTGAGATCGAATTGGTGCGCAGCACCTGTGAGCACACCGTGCAGGAAGAAGAGATTCGTATCGAGCACGGCATGGGCCTGCTGGCGACGATCGTGACCGCCTCGCCGATGCTCGGTCTGCTCGGGACGGTGTGGGGCGTGCTGGATGCCTTCGCCGACATGGGCACCAAGGGTACGGTGTTGCTGTCGGAGATCGCCCCCGCGATCTCATCGGCATTGGTCACCACCGTCGTGGGATTGCTGGTGGCGATTCCCAGCGCGATCTTCTACAACTCGCTCGCCGCCAAGGTCCGGCAACTCTCATCCGACATGGTCGGGTTCGCCGATGAACTGATGGGACGGGTTGCCTGCGAATTCCAAGGGAGGAGTGACTGATGGGGCTGCGACGTCTGGCTCGCAAGAAAGACTCGAAGATCATCAACAACATCGATATGACGTCGTTGATCGACCTGACCTTTCTTTTGCTGATTACCTTTATCATAACGATGCCCGCAATCGAACAGGGGATCTCGGTAAAGTTGCCGCAGGGCAAAACGGATACGCTGCCGGTCAAAAAGTCGAATGTCGTCACGCTTGATGTTGAGGGGCGAACCTATCTCAACAACCGCGAGATCACGCTGGAGGATTTAGAGCGTACGCTGGGTAACCTCGCGGCGGAAGATCCGGAGGTCGCGGTGCTCGTGCGCGGCGATGAGCGTCTGGAGTACGGCAAGGTGGTTCAAGTGATGAAGATCCTTTACAAAGTACGGATCACGCGCATGGCGCTGGTCACTCAATCGGACTGAGCGGCGCATGAAGACGGGACCGGTTAATTCCTACTCACTCAAGTGGTCGATGGTGCTGCACGGCGTGCTGCTGACGGTGGCGGTCGTGATGCCGTTGGTTCCGGGGTGCCGTCCCAAGGAACTCACGATTCCGGTCGATTTCACGGTGGTGCTCGAAGAGAACCTCGTGGAGCCGAATGTGCCGGACGACGTGCCGGAACCAGAGCCGACTCCCGATCCGCCCAAGCCCGAGCCTCTGCCCGATCC
>JAKJHA010000208.1 GCA_022704125.1 Verrucomicrobiota bacterium
GACCACTTGTGTCCTGCCGGTCTCCGAGGCCCCGATCTACTTCACCGGCGGTACACTGGAAAGGATCACCCCGGCCGACGTACAGCAGTGAAACCAATGACCGTCAACTATGACCATTGGCCGCTTGCATTTCGTGCGCCTTTTTCAGTACACTGACGGCTCATTCTAACTGAAAGGACTTAGCCATGTTGTCAGAATTTGTTAAAAGCGCGGATTGGAAAAGCGAGAAGCATGTGCCGGTAATCGAGTGTGCCGACACGGTGAAAGCGGGCGAGGCGCTGGCCATCAAAATTTCGGTAGGCAGCGAGATCCCGCACCCGAACACCACGGCGCACCACATTGTCTGGATCGCCCTCCATTATGCACCGGAAGGGGCCAAGGTCTCCTTCGAGATCGCACGCTGCGAATTCAGCGCGCACGGTGCTGGCGCGGAAGGCGCTGACAAAGGCCCGGCCTCCACATGCAGCACGGTAGCCGTCAGCGCGAAGCTCGCCGCCTCCGGCAAGCTCTACGCCACGGCCTACTGTAACATTCACGGCCTCTGGGCCTCCGAGCGCGCCATCACGGTCGCGTAATTTCTGGCGCAATCGGTAGAATCGAGGGAATCGAGAAAATCGATCACTCGATTCTATCGAGCCCGCTGCCGTACAATTTCGTACAACGCGACGGCACCGGCGACACCGGCGTTGAGCGAGGCGACGCTGCCTTTCATGGGCAGGCAAGCGATAAAGTCACAAGTCTCGCTGACAAGGCGTGAAAGACCGCGTCCCTCACTGCCGACTACGAGCCCCGTCCGTCCCGTGAAATCGAGCGCGGTGTAGGGCTTGGCTTGCGGCCGCATGTCGAGTCCCGTCATCCAAACGCCTAGCTCTTTCAGTTCTTGCATGGCGCGCACCAGATTCACGACCTTGGCCACGCGCAGATGCTCAGAAGCACCGGCAGAGGCGCGTACAGCGGCGGGCGTGACACCGGCTGCGCGGTCTTCCGGCAATACGACAGCAGTCACGCCGGTCGCATCCGCCGTGCGCAACAGCGAGCCGACATTTTGCGGGTCTTCGATGTGGTCAAGGATCAGCACCACGGCATCGGCATTCGCCTTGACGTCGTGCACCACCTGGTCAAACGAGATGTAAGGAAAACCGCCAGCGCGAAGCGCCACGCCCTGATGGTTGCCGCCCGCGCAACGCTCGTCCAACTCGACGCGCTCCGCCGCACGAAACGGCACACCCTGAGTCTGTAGCAGCGTGCGCAGTTCGGCAATCTCGGGCGCATCGCGTCCGGGTGGCGGCAACAGTGCCTCGTATAGGTGGCGCTTGCCCGCCTTCACCACCTCCATCACCGGCCGACGACCGTAAATCCAGTCGCCGCGCTCCGCTGGCGGCGCACCGCGTTTCTGCTTCTGCGGATGACGAACTGACCGTTCTCGTCTCATGGTCTCCCGTTCCGAGCTCGAAGTTCTGAGTTCTACGTTCTGCGTTCTGCGCTGCCTCACCAGTACCCCGGAATCATTCCGTAGAAATAGAGCGGCTTGAGCACGTAGACCTTCAGAAACCAGGCTATCCGCCTTTCCCGCGACATGTCGAGCAGCGAAAGCGGGAAACTGATTTTCGGCTTTTTGTCGTAGTCAAACTCCGCCATCAGCACATGACCGTAGTCCGTCACGATCGGACAAGCGGCATAGCCGTCATAAATCGCCTCAGGCTCACGCCCTTCGATAAGCGCAATCAAGTTACGGACTGCAACCGGAATTTGTTTGCGCACAGCAGCCGATGTTTTGCTGGTCGGGATACCGGCCACATCGCCAAGGCTCACAATGTTGGCGAATTTCTTATGGACCAGCGTTCCTTTGTCGACCATCACCCAAGCCTCGGCGGCCAGACTGCCTTCGGTCCAGCCTAAACCGGCCTGACGCACAAAATCCGGCGCGCTTTGTGGCGGGGCGAGATGCAGGAAATCGTACTCCTCCACAACGGGGGTCGTGACGACCTCATCCACCGCTTTCACCGCGCCGAGGGTCTGCGGGTCGGGCACCTCTCTCTTGATAGTCTCGGTTCGGATGAAGTGTACCTTTTTGGCGGCGGTGTCCACTCCTTTGACTCGCATACGCGTGTTTATGCTGACGGAGCGCTCTTTATAGATCTGCTCCAGACGCGGCGTGAAAAGCGGTACATCGTAAAGCGCTTTGGAAGCCGTGAAAAAATCAAACTTCAGGCTGTCACGCATGCCGCGCTTTCGCGAAAGGTGTTCGGTCAACAGACAGATTTTCTTGGGCGCGCCACCGCATTTGTGTTTGGTGTAGGTATCGGCAAACACACCGCGCCCGCCCTTTTCAACGAACGCCTGCACCGCCTTCCACGTTTTCTGGGCCCCTTCAAAATCGTAGATGCTGTGCACGTTTCCTTCGCCCAGCGTCTTGTAAGAAAGTCCCTCAATCGCGTCCCAGTTACACTGGATGCCGGGCGTGAGCACTAGAAAATCGTACGGATACACCGCACCGTCCGCAACGGTCACCGTGTTCTTCGCCGGATCAAGCGCCGTGACGGCC
The DNA here is from genome assembly GCA_022704125.1 of Verrucomicrobiota bacterium. Classification (GTDB taxonomy): domain Bacteria; phylum Verrucomicrobiota; class Kiritimatiellia; order RFP12; family UBA1067; genus DUPH01. The sequence continues at coordinate 2,546 of JAKJHA010000208.1, forward strand.
TGCTTGACCCACTTCACGCCTTCCGGAATGCAGTCTGATTGTCGGCGCCACACCTTGTCCGGGTTACGGTACACACCGGAGCCGATCAGGGTGAAACCGGGTTGATAGAACTGGCGCTCCGCCGGATCGATCAACGTAATCTGCGCTTTTTTCAGCAACCGCACCAATCGCGCCGACATGCCGAGACCGGCCGCGCCACCACCGACCACCACGATCTTGACCGCGCGGTCGCTGCCTTTCATCCCGCACCCTCCTGTACCCGTCAGCGCCAGCGCCGCAGCGGCCGAAGACACCTGTATGAACCTGCGACGCGTAATCTCTATATCTGTCATCTTGACTCTTTCACTATGGGGCATTGGTTTCGATTTCGACACCGGTGCATCAACCCAACCGCTCAACGAATCCAGCCGAAGCGCGGAGAGGTGAACGGCCAATACACGACCGTGGCCGGCCCCAGCAGGTTGCGCTCCGGCACCGGTCCCCAATAACGGCTGTCGAAGCTGTTGAACGAATTATCGCCCATGGCGTAATACTCATCCGCCTTGAGCGTCACACTGTCTTGTTCCGTGGCCAGCGACTGCCCCGGGAAATAGACCTGACGCGTGCCGCTCGGGTTGAATCCCGCGTAAGCCGGCTGTCCCGGCCAGACCGCTTCGCGGCGCGCGATCTGTCCCATGCGCGGCGGCTGCACGACCACCTCGCCGTTGATCAGCAGATTAGGCGCCTTGATCTGAAGCGTCTCATTGGGCAGTCCAGTCATACGCTTAATGTAGTGCGTGCCCTGCATCAGCGCTTGGATGCCAGTTGTGGAGAAGACCATGATTTCGCCGCGTGTCGGATGCGAGAAGTTCCATTTCCAGCGGTTAACAAAAACGAAATCGCCGGAGATCACTACGCCGGACCACAGCACCTCGCCGACTTTAACACTGGCGCCGTTGGCGACACCGCCCGCGAGCCGCACGGGACGACGGTAAGCGTCGGTCTCAACGGCGTCATTCGGCACATAATGCGGCACACCGGCCACAACCACCGGCGTGTATCCCGGCTTCTTGCTGCTGTCGCTCGGCATGAAATTCACGGTGCCGGACGTCTTGGCACGCACGGTCTTAAACGACGTGCCGGTGACCAGCCACTTTACGAACTTAAGCGGCTGCCGATCCAACACCGTAGCCGCCGACGGCGGGCGCGCCTCAGAATGAATGCCGTAGAGCGTCGGCTGCATCGACCCGGTCGGGATTTTAAAAGGCTGGTAGAAGTAGGCACGGAAGGCCATCGCCACCGAGATCGCCACCACCAGCACGTCGAAATTTTCGCGCCAGCCGGCATACGGCTTGGGCGGGTTGATGCGCGTAATACAGGTTTCGAGCGCACTGCCCGCATCCTCCATTGCCTCGCCTTCGCGCGCGGCGTACGCCTCCCGCGCCCGTGCGACATGTTCGTCCAACGACTCCAGATCGTCGGCACTCATGATGTCTTCACGGCTGCACCGCAACGTGCGCGCGTGGTGCAGCACGGCCTTGAGCTGCTTTCTGATCTTCCGCTTCTCAAAATAATTCACGTTTGGACTCCCCTCTCCCGCAACCTTTACTTACGATTAATCGTCCTTAGATGACCCCTTGAGCACGGAGATAAAAGCGGACTGCGGCACATTGACCTGCCCGAACTCTTTCATACGCGCCTTGCCGGCCTTCTGTTTCTTCAAAACCTTCTGCTTGCGCGTCACGTCACCGCCATAAAGCTTGGCCAAGACATCCTTGCGAAACGCGCGGATATCCTCACGGGCAATGATCGTGCGCCCGATCGCGGCCTGCACCGGAATCTTGAACATGTGCGGCGGGATGGATTCGGACAACGCCTTACACATCTGACGACCGCGCGCAACCGCCTTATCGCGGTGCACCAGAATTGAAAAGGCGTCCACCAACTCGCCGTTGAGCAGGATGTCCATCTTGACAATGTCGCTCGCCTGATAGCCGTACGGTTCGTAATCCATCGAGGCATACCCGCGGCTCACGCTCTTGAGCATGTCATGGAAATCAATCAGGATTTCGTTCAGCGGCAGGATGAAAGTCAGGATCACGCGCCGCGTGTCGAGACTCTCGGTGCCCTTAACCTCACCGCGTCGTTCCAGTGCAATGCGCATGATGTCGCCGATGCACTCGCTCGGACAAATGATCGTGGCTTTGATCATCGGCTCTTCGATCTGCTCGATGCGCGTCACATCCGGCAACTGCACGGGATTGTCCAACTCCAGCACTTCACCGTCTTTGAGCAACACACGGTATACGACCGACGGATGCGTATTGATGATGTCCAGATCGAACTCGCGGCGCAGCCGCTCCTGAACCACCTCCATGTGCAGCAGTCCTAGGAACCCGCAACG
>JAKJHA010000012.1 GCA_022704125.1 Verrucomicrobiota bacterium
TCCCTTGCGTGCAGGCGTGGCACGGGCATCCTGCCCGTGTTTCATGGGCGGGACGCCCATGTCACGAGGGGGTTTTGCAAGAACCTCGCTTGTCAAAACCGGGGAGTTGCGGCTGACTGATGGTGTCTGGCTCTCGTTGGCGACGCGGGCGCAGAAAGACGGCGATCCGCGCCGCATCTACCTGATGCCGACCAAGGATGCGCCGCTCGGCAAGGCGGTCGAGGGCATGTTCAAAGAGCTTTACATCGGCCGCGAGGGCGGGACTGCCTGCCGTCTGCGCGGCGACGGCGTGCGTTATCTACGTTCGCACGTCAGTCCGGAGCGGCACTGTTGCGAGATCAAACTGACGAAACAGCGTGACGTCGCGCTCGGCGAGACGCTGCACGTGGCGCTGTCGCTCGGTATCGCGTCCATGCCGAAGATCGTGCGGCCCGCCGTGACCAGCCGCGGCGAGTTGGCGCTCACGGCGCAGGCACCACGTACCGTGCCGCTTTACGGCAAGTGTGAATTGGATGTCGCGCTAAACGGTACGTGGGACAACCCGTATGACCCGGATGACATTGCGCTTGACGCGCAGGTGGTCACGGCGTCAGGACGGCGCTACACCCTGCCGGGCTTTTTCATGGTGCGCCATACAGCGCTGCCCGGCGACGCGGAGTCGGAGTTGATGCTTTCGGAGGGCGTCGGCCAGTGGAAGGTGCGGCTGGCTGCGACAGAGGTTGGCCCGATGCAGATTACGTTGACGGCGCGCGACCGTTCCGGCACGCGCACATTCACGCTGCCGCAACCGGTGGAGGTTACAGAAGACCGTCAGGCCAAAGGTTTCATACGTGTCAGCCGGGCTGATCCGCGCTATCTTGCGTATGACAACGGCGAGGGGTATGTGCCGATCGGCCATAACGTGCCGATCTATCAAGGCAGCAACGGCATGACGGTCCAGCAGATCCTTGAGAAGATGGCCGCGCACGGAGAAAACTGGAACCGCTGGTGGATGTCTAAAAGCGGATTAGGGATCGAGTGGGAACCGCAACTCGGCTGGTACCGTCAGGACGCCGCCGCCAAACTGGACAACCTGCTGGAGGATGCGGGACGGCTCGGCATGACCTACATGCTCTGCATGGACACGCATCAGGATTTCCGCATGGAGGGTTGGAAAGCCAATCCCTACAACGTCGCGCAGGGCGGACCGTGCGAAACGGCCGGCGCGTGGTTCACGAATGAGACGGCCAAGGCCTTCTACCGTCGGCGCTTGCGCTACACGGTAGCGCGCTGGGCTTACAGCCCGCATGTGATGTGCTGGGAGTTCGGCAATGAGTTCGAGGGTTGGGCGAATGCGAAACAGGAGGATATCATAGCGTGGCACCGCGAGATGGCGCCGTTGTTGGCCGCGCTGGACCCGTACGATCACGTGATCTCTACGAGTTGGTGGTCGAAGACCGGTCCGGAGGCTTGTTGGCAGATTCCCGAACTGGCGTTGGTGCAGACTCACAGTTATGCCAACAACGATTTGAACACCGCACTGGAAGCGCACGCTTTTTGCCGCAAGCAGTGGGAGGACTTTGAAAAGCCGCACCTCTTCGCCGAGTTCGGCATTCGCAGCCACAACTTCAAGGCAGACGACGATCCGGACGGTCGTGCGATTCACAACACCTCGTGGGCGTCGCTCGCCAGTGGCGCGTGCGGTGCGGCTATGCCGTGGTGGCACGAGAACTACATCGAGCCCAAGAACCTCTACTTCCATTTCCGCGCCCTGCGGCGTTTTGTGACGGGGCTGCCGTTCGGTACCGAGCGTTGGCGTCCGGTGGAAGTGCGCGGTCCCGGCACGCTCAGAAGGCCGGCGCGCCCGGCGCAGCGTGATGTTGTCGCGCTTACCCGCACGGGTTTCCGCAAAGCAGGCGCGGACCGCTTCGAGGTACATCCGGACGGCACGGTCACGCCGGCCGAAGAGTTGCTGGCGCTGCTGCACGGCGGAAGTCACCGTAATCTGGTCTGCCCGCCGACATTTGAGGTGACCTACCCGGCGGACGGCACCTTCGGGCTGCACGTCGAGAGGGTTTCAAGCAGCGGACATATCAAGGTGTTTGTCGACGATGTGTTGGTGCTGGATCGCGAGTTGCCGTGCGGCGAGAACCACGGCGAGTCGTGGCGTTACGTTGACACGTGGAAACTGTGGGAGTCGGTCTACAATGAGACGCTGACGGTGCCGGTCAAAGCCGGACGCCGCCGCATCCGCGTCGAGAATCACGGGCGCGACTGGGTGTCGGTGCCGCGGTATCTGTTCAGTGGCTGCCGCACGACCGAGACCCAAGAGGTCAACTGCTATGCACTGGCCGCCGAGAGCGCCGCCATCGTCTGGATTCAGAACAATGACAGCACATGGGTGAACCATGCGCGCCACGCGGATGAGATCCGTCCGTTCCCTGCGGCGACATACACGCTGACGGCATTCCCCGATGGCGAATGTGAGGTGACATGGTGGGAAACGTGGCAGGGCGCGGAACTGCGGCGCGAGCGCGTCAAAGCCGTTGACGGCCTGCTGACGCTCCAGCCCGGCATCGTGGCGACTGACACCGCCGCCGTGGTGCGGCGGTTGAAATGATGGTTCCAAGCTTCAAAAAGCGACATCAAGAATGACCGGCAGATGGTCGGAGCCGATGGACGGACCGAGCCGCCGCGCTACCACATGCACGTCGGGCGAGTGGAGGGCGTGATCCAAAGGGATGCGCATAAATGGCGGCAGGAAGGCCGGCCAGGTCGGTTGCAAGCAACGTCCGCGCGCGCTGTCGCGCAGACCGCTGTCGGCGAGAAAAGTCCGGAAGCTGGCAGTCCACGGTGTGGCATTGAAATCGCCGGTTACGACACAGGGACCTGTGACATCGCGCACGAGTGGTGCCAGCCGTTGCATGTGCTGGTTGCGCCCTAGCCAATGGGCACGGTTGTACGGCGCAAATGGATGGGTGCCGATTACCGTGAGCGGGCGACCGTTGACGGTCAGATGCGCCCGTGTTGAAGGTACGGCGTCAAGCACGTTCAGATAAATAATCTCTGTTGTTTGCGCGTTTGTCTTGCAGTAGATGGCGGCACCGAAGTTATCCTCACGCGGCATGGCGGCAAAGACCGGATAGGCGTTGGTCAAGACCGCGAGATCGTTCAGCCAACGGAGGTTGGTCTCCTGGAGCACGATCACGTCGGGCGCTTCGCGCTCAATGAGGCCGAGCAGCGCGGCGGCGTCGCGGTTACTGGTGAGGATGTTGGCCTGCAAGATTCGGAGTTGCGCAACCGGCGCGGATACGGTCGGCGGCGGTTGGTGTGTGGCGGGCAGGCAGAGCATCACTACCGGCAATACGTTTGCGAGGGCAAACACCGCGCCTACCGTCGCGTGGTGCCTGTGGCGCGCCGCGATTTCGATCAACGTGTAACCGACGAAGCATCCGGCGAGTTGCAACTTGAAATGCGCGAAGAGTTCCAAAAACCAGTGGTACCGGCCGAAGAGCCCGGCCAGCGTGAAAAGCACGCCATAGAAGGCGGCGCGCTCGATAAGCCGGTGCAGGTAGACCAACAGATTGCGGGCAGAGATATTCATGTTGAAGGTAGGAAACCGGAGTGACGCAGCAACGCATTGACCGTCGGGGCGCGTCCGCGGAAGCGGCGGTATACCGCCATCGGATCTTCGCTGCCGCCCAACGCCAGCAGGGTGTCGCGGAAGCGCTGGCCGGTGGCGCGGACCGCTGCGTCATCCGTCAGGCCGGCTTCTTCGAAGGCGGCAAAGGCGTCGGCCGAGAGCACTTCCGACCATTTGTAGCTGTAATAACCGGCGGCATACCCGCCGCCGAAGATGTGCGTGAACGAGCAGAGAAAACGGTCTTCCGGGAGCAGGGGCGTGGACAGATAGGTCGCAGCGTTCTGCCGTTTGACGGTGTCGGCGTCCGGCCACTCCGGCCGCGGATAGCGCGCGTAGAGATCCATGTCGGTGGCCGCGAAGAAGAGTTGGCGGCACATCGCAGTGGCGGCGCGGTAGTTCTTGGCGGCGACGAGTTTGTCGAAGAGCGCGTCCGGCAACAGCTCGCCGGTTTCGGCATGGCTGCTGAGGCCTTTGAGCGTGGGGCGGTCGTAGCACCAGTTCTCCATGAACTGGCTGGCGATCTCAATGGCGTCCCATTCAATGCCGTTGACGCCGGAGGCATCGGGCTCTTCCACGGTGGTCAGCATGTGCTGCAGGGCGTGGCCGAACTCGTGGAAGAGCGTGTTCACCTCTTGGAAGCGCATGACGGGCGGTTGGTCGCCGACCGGCACGCTCTGGTTGCAGACCAGCACGGCCATGGGGAGTTGCAGCGAGCCGTCGGGGCGGCGGTCGCGCGTACGGAAATCGTTCATCCACGCACCGCCGCTTTTGGTCGCGGGACGGCTGTAGGGATCAAGGAAGAAGCAGGCGCGCGGCGTGCCGTCGGTGTCGGCGACACGGAAGAAACGCACGTCGGGGTGCCACACCGGTGCTTCGCCGTCCGCTGGCGTGATGGTGATGCCGAAGAGGCGTTCGGCCAACTGGAAGAGGCCTTCCAGTACGCGCGGGAAGAGGAAGTAGCGGCTCAGTTCTTCATCGCTGTAGGCGTAGACGTGTTCACGCTGGCGCTCGGCCCAAAAGGCGGTGTCCCACGGTTCCAGTGACGTGCCCTCGAAACCGTGCGCACGGGCGAAAGCCAGCAGGTCGTCGGCCTCGCGCTGCGCGGCGTCGCGCGCGGCGTCGGCCAGTTGCGCGATCAGGGCGTCCACGGCCTCGACCGTCCGTGCGGTTTTGCGCGAGAGGCTGAGTTCGGCATAGGAGGCGTAGCCGAGCAGGGCGGCCATCTCGCGGCGTAAGGCAAGGGTCTGCTCGATGAGCGGGGAGTTGTCGAGGTCGCCGCTTGATGCGCGCGTGGCCGAAGCGCGGCAGAGCTGTTCGCGCGCGGCGCGGTTGCGGCTGTGCATCATGAAGGGGTGGTAGACGGCGTGGTCGAGCGTGATGCGCCAGGGGCCGTCTTCGGCGGTGGCCTGCGTCTCGTCGGCGTCGCGCGCGGCCTGTGCGGTGACGGCGAGCAGGGCGGGCGGGAGGCCGTCCGCTTCATCGTGTGTGCGCAGGGTCAGCGAGAAGGCCTTGGTCGCATCCAGAACGTTGTTGCGGAAGTCGGTGGCGAGGCGCGCCAATTCTGCTTGAATCTCGTTGAAGCGCTGCTGCTGGGGCTCCGGCAGACCCACGCCCGCCTGCTCGGCGGCTTGGATGGTCTTGTCCAGGATGCGGCGTTGGACGGAGGTGAGGCAGGGGGCGGCTTGGTCGGCGTCGCGCAACGCGCAGTAGCTCGCGTAAAACGCGGGACTCTGGCCGACACGCAACGAAAAGGTGACAAGCGCCGGCTGAAACTCTTCGTAGACGCGGCGCCATGCGTCGTTGTTCATGACCGAGAGCATGTGGCCGAGCAGACCCCAGGCGTCGAAGAGCGGATGGCAGGCATCGTGGAGCGGGCGTATCAGTCCCGACCAGGTCGGCGTATGGTTGCGTTCGAGCGCATCGACGGCGCGGTTCGCATCTGCCAGCAACTGTTCAAAAGCCGGTACCGCATTCTCCGGCGTCATGCGGTCAAAGGCGGGATAGTAGGGGATGTTGAAGAAGGGGGACATGGGGAGTTGGAATTTAGGAGTTAGGAGTTAGGATTTAGGAGTTGGACGCGGGCGCTGCCTGCGTGGGGTTTAGGCTGCCTTACAGCCTCACAGTCTTACAGCCTCACGCCTTCCCCCTAGGGCGGGCTTCCCCGCCCTAGGGGGAAGGCGTTGTGGTCGTGCAGTTTTTTTTCAACCTCCGGGCGGGGGTCGAAGCGATGGCTGCGGCTCCAGAAGAGGATGGCCTCGCTATCGCGGCCGATGGACTTGAGGGCATCGCCGACGTGATCTAGGATCACAGGCTCTTCTTTGTCGAGTTCGGCGGCCTTCAGCAGCCACTGCAGCGCTTCGTAATGCCGCCCCAATTTGTAAAGGACCCACCCCTTGGTATCGAGATAGGCGGCGTTCTCGGGGCGTTGCCGGAGGGCGTCGGTCACCAAGCGATCGGCCTCATCCAGATGCGTGCCGGCTTCGGCCCAGAGGTAGGCAAGGAAGTTCTTGAGTTCGGGGGAGTGCGGATAGGCGGCGATGGCGTCCCGCAGGACTCGCTCAGCCGCCTGTATGCGTTTTGTGGTCTCAAGCAACGCGGCGTGCCAGAGGTAAACGTTTTCGCTGGGGAAATAGCCTTGCCGCATGCGCCAGGCATAGGTGTCGCTGAGTACGTCAGCCGCAATGTTGAACTGGCCGAGCGCCTGATGGGTCGCGGTCAGGATGAGTCGCTCGACATAGGCGTCCGGCGTCGTACGGATCAGGTGGGCGAGTTGGTTGGTGGCGTCCGGACGTGTCGCCCAAAGCGCACCGAGTCGCATGATGGCCGTATTGACCGCAGGGTTCAGGTGATAGGCATCAAGAAAGATGGTCTCCGCCGTGTTGGTCTCGCCGAGAAGCAACCAGTTTTCAGCGGTGAGGATCTGGATCGTGGCGCGTTCGGTTACGTTGGTACGCATCGGTAGGGCCAGATCAAGACAGGCGAGCGCACGCTCGGCGGACTGTGGGCCCTCCTGCGTGAAGTGAATGGCCCACTGCACGGGCAGGGAGGCGCTCTTGCTGTCGTTGAAGCGGGCGTGGATTGCGCGCATGACGTCCAGTGCTTCGGGGACGTGCCCTGACAGGAAATAGAGCCGGATCAGCGCGTGGCCCAGCTCGCGGTGGTCGGGCTTCAACGCTAAAAGGGCCGCGCAATGGCGCGTAGCGTCGTCGAGGCGTCCGCTGGCCTCAGCCAGGCGCGCCGCTTCGAAGCGCAGTTCGATCTCTTCGGGATGGCGCGAAAGAAAAGGTTCGAGGGCCTCCAGTGCTTCGGCGAAACGCTCGCCGTCCTTTAAGGCACTGACGAGCGCTTCCAGTGGACGCCGGTTGTCGGGGTCCAGCACAACCGCTTGGCGGAATGCATCGCAAGCCGCCTGCCGGTTTGTGTTGGCGTCGCCCTGCGCACTGCTCTCCAGCAGGATGCCTTTGGCGTAGAGCGCCATTGCTCCGGCTTGGCGCGCCTCGTACTCCGGCAACGTGAAAGCGGGGGGATCAGGCGTCGGTGCCTGAAAGAGCGTGCACCCGCAGACCAGCGCCATGCAAGACAGGAACGAAACAACAAAGGCCGATTCGATCAACCGGCCATATGCGGTGTGTCGAATCGGTCTCATGTCGTTTCTCTCGTGATGGGAAGGACCGGCCACAACGGGTGCGTGGGCCGGTATTCCAAAAAAGCAAGCGTGGAAGGCGCTCCCCAGCGGTCTTCCAGCATGTGTATGCGTCGCGCGCGCCCTACTTGTTCTTGTGCCGCAGAGACTTCAAGCGTTTGCGGTACTTGTGCTTTGACATCTTCGCACGGCGTTTCTTCTTGATCGAACCCACGTTTGTTCTCCTGGAATAACGCGAGACCGCCCACCCGGGCCGTCACGCGGTGTTGTGTTAAAAAATGATTTTCTTCAAAGGCAGTTCAATGATGCCGGTGGCGCCGGCGGCGCGCAGCGGCGGAACGATATCACGCACGATCTTTTCATCGACCACCGATTCAACCGCGAACCAATCGGCATCGTTGAGCTTGTTGATGGTCGGCGCGTGCAGTGCCGGCAGAATCTCGGTGACGGCCCCAAGCTGTGCGGCTGGCACGTTTAGCTTGATCAGCACGCGCGACTCGGCGGCCAGCGCACCTTGCAATAGCATCGAAAGCTGCTCGATTTTTTCGCGCTTGGCGGTGTCTGCCCACGCCTTCTTGTTGGCGATCAGGCGCGTGGTGGAGGTCAGGATCGTGTCGACGATACGCAGGTTGTTGGCGCGCAGCGAAGAGCCGGTCTCGGTCAGTTCCACGATGGCGTCGACCAACTCGGGCGCTTTGACTTCGGTTGCGCCCCAGGAAAACTCAACCTCGGCGGTGACGCCGTGCTGGGCGAGATAGCGGTTGGCCAGGCCGACCGCTTCGGTGGCGATGCGCTTGCCCTGCAGGTCCTTGACGCCCTGAATCGGCGAGTCATTGGGGACGGCGAGCACCCAGCGTACCGGGCGCGAGGTGGCTTTGGAGTAACGCATCTCCGAGACTTCATGCACGTCGGAGTTGTTTTCGTAGATCCAGTCGTAACCGGTGATACCCGCGTCGAGCAGTCCGAGTTCAACGTAACGGGAAATTTCCTGTGGGCGAATCAGGCGGCACTGAAGGTCGGGATCATCCACGCTCGGCGCATACGAGCGCTCGCCCGCCTGCACGTTGAATCCCGCTTTCCGCATGATGTTGAAAGTCGCATCCTGCAAACTTCCTTTAGGCAAACCCAGAATCACTGGCATTGTCGCTTCCTTAGTTTCGCTTCATCGCTGTTGAATAAAAACCATGAAGTTTACCGGATTCCCCCATGCTAGGCAAGCCAGTGCGACATTTTTTTCGCGCACCTTTTTCGACAGTTACGGCGTCACGAGACCGGCTACCACCTTGAAGAAGCGGCGGGGCACCGTCGGGTCACGAGGCATCGTGAAAACGTGGTCGCCGTCCTTTGTCACATAGACGCTCTCGAGTTTCGCCCAGATTCCGTCGACAAGATCGTCCGCCGCGTAGAGCGTGTACCAGACGCCGCTTTGGGCGTTGACGATCTTGATGGCTAACGCCGCGTCGTCGAAGACGAGCGCCGTGCCGTCCGTGGCGAAGCGCGGCTCTTCGGGATAGCCTGGCGCGACGAGGTAGTAGATTTTGCCGATCTCCGGGGCGTCTTTGAAGGTGCCGCTCGTGCAGGTGAACATGGAACTGTTCCAGTTCGATGCTTCCATCGCGTCGGCGGGGATGCCCCACGGCGTTCCGGGATCCTCGGTGTTCAGTTCGATACCCGTGCCATAGAACATGTAGCCGTAGCAGAAGGAGGCCAGATTCGTCGCCGGCAGCGCCGGCAATCTCGTCAGCGCCGTGCATCCGTAGAACATGAAGGCGTAGCAGTAATTGGTCAGCGTCGTTGCTGGCAGTGCCGGCAATCTTGTCAGCGCCGTGCAGTCGCGGAACATGTCGTAGTAGCAGAACATGGCCAGATTCGTTGCGGGCAACGCTGGTGCGACCGTCAGACCGGTGCAGCCGCGGAACATGTCGTAGTAGCAACTGGGAGCCAGCGTCGTCGCCGTCAGCGCCGGTGCATCCGTCAGACCGGCGCAACCGTAGAACATGGAGGCGTAGCAGCCGAGAGCCAGATTCGTAGCGGACAACTCCGGCGCTTCAGTCAGGCTCGTACATCTGTAGAACATGGAAGCGTAGCAGTTGGTAGTCAGGATCTTGGCGGGCAACCCCGGGGGGTTCATCAGCGCCGTGCAACCATAGAACATTTTATTGTAACAGTCACTGGCCAGATTCGTGGCAGGCAGCGCCGGCGCCAGGGTCAGCGCCGTGCAGCCGTAGAACATGGATTGGCAGCAGACAGGGGCCAACGTCGTGGCGAGTAACTCCGGCGCCTCGGTCAGCTCCGTACAACCTTGGAACATGGATTCGTAGCAGGCGGTAGCCAGTGTCGTGGCGGGCAACCCTGGTGGGTTCGTCAGCGCCGTGCAGCCTTGGAACATTTTGTAGTAGCAGTAATCGGCCAGCATCGTGGCGGGCAACTCCGGCGCCTCGGTCAGCTCCGTGCAACCGTAGAACATTTCGAGGTAACAGGAGGCGGCCAGCATCGTGGCGGGCAGATCTGGAGCCTCGGTCAGCCCCGTGCATTCGCGGAACATGTGACGGTAGCAACCGAAAGCCAGATTCGTGGCGGGCAGATCTGGAGCCTCGGTCAGCCCCGTGCAACCGTTGAACATGTAAGCGTAGCAGTCACGGGCCAGATTCGTGGCAGGCAACTCCGGCGCCTCGGTCAGCCCCGTGCAATCGTAGAACATTAAAAAGTAGCAGTTGGTGACCAGCGTCGTGGCGGGCAGGACGGGTGCGGTCGTCAGACTGGTACAGCCGCGGAACATGCCATCGTAGCAGCCGAGAGCCAGCGTCGTGGCGGGTAGTGCCGGAGCGTTCGTCAGCGCTGTGCAACCAGCGAACATGGCGGTGTAGCAGCAGTGAACCAGATTCGTGGCAGGCAGCAGCGTCGGCGCACTGATGAGCGCCGTGCAGTTCGCGAACAGTCCACGGAAGCATTCGTCAGTCATCGTCGGATGCTCACCGTTGGCCACCTGTACGTAGTTGAGCAGGGTCTCGATGTTGCCGGAGCAGGCGACCGTCCCCTCGGCGGCGGCAATGTCCCAGCCGCCATTACCGGCAATGCGGTTGTTACCCGTCCCGCGGAGAAGGAGCTTATACTCACCGCTGCTGTCGACGGCTGCGGTCGCGCCTGCGGTGGTGAAGTTCGTCCAGGTCGTCGCGTCGGTGGAGCATTCGAGCGTTCCGTTCCACGTCTTCGTCCGCGGCCTGACCGAGAACGTATTCGTGCTCGAGAAGGTGAAGTAGGCGTTCTGCCCTAGAGGAGCAGGCGACGTTACGTTCTCCGTTAAACCGGCAGGGGCGGCGCTGGCCGCTGCCGCAAACAGGCCCGCGAAAGCGAGCGCCGAGATGATCTTTGTATTCATGGCGGTGTTCCTCTCAGGTACGGGGTGAAGGGTATGAGACACAAAACCAAACACGGCATCGCCACTTGCGGCATTACCGTTTGCAGCCGACTTTTTGCCGAACTGAACGAAACACAACACAGTTGCGGGAGCATGATGAGGGAAAAGCAGAAGTAACGCAAGAGATTTTTTTGGGAGAATTCGTTAGTGTGTTGCGTTGGTTTGGTACCGAGTTAACGTTTAACGCTCAACGTTCAACTTTTAACGCTCAAGTTATAGGCAAGTGACAGGGGGCATGCGAGTCGAGAGCGTGTTTTGTGTGTGCGCAGTCGGGAGTGCGGGCGTCCCCGCCCACTGAAAATTGAGCGTTGAAAATTGAGAGTTATTTTTAACGCAGGCGCAGAGGCGCAGAGGTTTTCCACGGTTTAGCGGCGTGACCGCCGCTGGGCGGGAGGGACGAGTGTCTGCTCGTCCGCGGGCAAGCAGACGCTTGCCCCTCCCAGTGCTCCGCAATGAACCCTGAAACCATCCTTCCGCACGGCGGAAGGCGGCTCGCCCTCCAAATCATGTTAGCCGTGTTATCCTTTGGGGCTAATGAATTTGTCCGCTAAACTCCGTTAACCTCCGTAACAATATGAAACACCGAAAACGGCAAGTAGTTATGGTGCCGTCAGCACAACAAGCAGGTCGCCTTTGTGTATTATCCATTTTGAACCCGTTATCTCTGTGTACAAATTAAGCGCTTCGATGAAAGTGAAGAAATAATCACCCGATCTTGAAATTGTTGGGACTCCGCTAACATCGTTTTTCTCACTTTCATTAAAGGGGTTGTCTTTATCTACTCCGTAAGCAGGCTCATTCGTGGATATAACGGAATCAAGTTGAATTAGGACTTTTGTTTTTATGTTATTCTGTGCTAATTCGGTATTTAGATAAGTTATCGCTCTCCCTTCCTTCAGGTGGCCAACAAACTCATTGTGAGATAATTTGACGTTTTCCAACTCGGACAACAACCGGTCAGGATTGCAGTGATTACTGCATCCACAAATCAATAACAACACTAGTAATGACGCTCTCATGGTTACTCCCAGTTCGTTGGTTGTAGAATGAATTTTCCCCTCGTAGTCTGGCTAGTGATAAAAAATGCGTCCATGAAACATACCAGTTAATTTCTCAAGAACCATATACCACCACTGTGCTTCTCCTTTCCCCGCCGAAAAATAGTCATTGCTGTCCGGCGGGAGATCCTTTGCGTTGGTTTTGGGGACTGTCGAGAATCGGCGATAGCGCAAAGGAGGAATTCCAAAAACTCGCTCTTGAAGTAACCACAACGCATATTCCTCAGCATTCCAGTTTGGGGAATATGTCCCGGCATACCGAATATCAAACTGAACGAAGCTGTTATCCGCAATGAAGCGATCGATCCTGTCACGAGGAATCCGGCCAGAAATCTCAACCCACCCGTAACCCGTAAATGTGGCCTTCTCAGTGACTCGAATCTTTTCGAGGGGGGCGAGCGAAACTCCTGTGTGATGTTGAAAGAAGCGGAGCCCGCTATAATGCCGAAAAACAGAAACGGCAAACACCAGCATAGTCAATACGATCATGCCTGCTGTAAAAAAGGCTGTCTTTTTGCATATTCGTTTCTTTTGAAAGTTAGTGCGCATATCCCTCTCTGATGTTTTGTTTGACTGGAATCCAAACACGCGCTTCAATCCCATTCAGTACTCCGTGGCTCTATCGGGGGCTAGTGAAAATCCACATTTGCCGTCGTGCTTCGTCATAAACAATTGCCCACGGAATTGTATTCGAAAAGGCATAGGGCAGGTTCGTTCTAAAAAACAAGTTGGAACCTGCGGCAGGAGTATGCCGCATTCCTCTAAACAAGGCGACGCTTTCTGATTCCTGCCACAGCCTGTTTTGCTGGCTCCACCTGTTTTCATCCATCGTAAATGCGTCATACGCGCCATTGTAAGATGGGTTGTAACGGAAAAAGAAGTTACTCTCACATTGAAAATTATGAGGCAATTGGAGGTGAACCCTTATCCAAGTGGATTGTAGACCGCCGAATTGCCATTCCAACCCCTTGGTTCCCGCAGGCCAGACAAATCCAGTGCAGGCCTGCATTCGTTTTTTGGCATCGGATTTGGAACAGAAAAATACACCTTGCCATACCACAATTCCGGTACACACCACGGCCGCCAGTACAAACCAGCGTTTTCTGCCGTGTTTGGTCGATCTTTGTGCACCCCAGTTGCCAAATGTGAGTTTAACGTTTTTTTGATTGTTCATCATCAGTCTCCCATAGGGTGCCCCGGAAACATTCCGTCCTCCTGCGGTTAAAAACAAAAAGAAAAAAGCTGCGCAATCTGCGCAAATCTGCGGATAAAACCAGAAACCGCAAGACACGTCGTTGCGGGCGCGTTTCTCGCCACTAGTCATAAAGATCCATGAGTGATTGAGCCTCATGATACCGTATCATACGCCGTATGAAATACCGTGCAGTCGGTTCGCTTATAGAGTCTGTACGAAAATAATCCACCCCCACCATGCACACATCCCCGTTTTTGTCAATAAGGAGCGTTATCCTATTATTGCATAACCATATTTTGTATTCCCCATCATATCGGCGCGATTCAAAATTGATCTTTAGGCTTTTCTTGCATTCCGCCTCCGTTTTCGGAAGGAATCGGTCTTTGGCGATCCGTATCTTGATGTCCTTTCCCATTTTTTTAAAATTGACGAATATATACAGGATGCTTTCGAATTCTAGCCCAAATGGGCATGAGACTGCTGTTTCAACGACAATGCCCATTGTGGAAGAAGCATAAAATCCGTCGCTTTCTGGAGGTCGCGAGCGAGGGTCATAAATGTACACGACCGGATAAACGCCTAGTTCCTTCAAATAACCAAATGTTTTTTCTCCCACTTTCGCTCTGTCACTCTCTTTCAACTCCTTCACTTTCAACTTCACTTTTTCCAAGCGAGAGTTTTTTACATATTCAGACCACTCTATATCGTACTCCCCTAAAACATGAATGGACGGACGCATTAGGAACGGTAGGTCGATGATTGATTCAGATGAGTCATATGTTTTCACCGCCACGTTACGACGGAAATCAGGTGCATTTGACGGTAATGCAATAGAAACCCGGTCCAACCAGCCATCCTTAAAGCAATACGAGACCCTGACTGGCGGCAAGTTACTTATTCCAATCGTTCTGTCCTCGTGAAAAGTGACCTCGTCAATCCCTGTCCATGCCTGATTCGGGAAACGCACGCACATATTGGAGGCTCTTGCAAAACCTTGTTGCTCTTTCATGGGCGAGACGCCCATGTCACAAGGGGCGTGGCACGGGCATCTTGCCCGTGTTTGCCTCATGGGCGGGACGCCCATGCCACGAGGGGTTTTGCAAGAGCCTCATTGGTCAGCGATGGGGTTGTTATCCGATACTTCGAGAGAAGGCTGTGAACAGGTGGCTGATTCGTGTCGTGTGTATACACATGGACCTTCATTAAGATTCCGGCTGTGTTCGTCGGGCTCTTTGACACGTCATACTTAATGACTGGTTTTTGGTACCAGACAGCGTCGTCGTCTACTTCCGGCCGGTCAACGAGATACGCTTCCTGCTTCCATATGGGGTTTAGTATATTCACGGGTTCAATGCTAAATGATCTGCTCTGTACCTTTATGACGCTGTTGGAGGGCCAGAGCGACACAGCCGTTTCCAACGTGAACGGCTTCCCGAGCAAATCGCACGGGTCAACGGCAAGGCTAGTCCAAGCGGACACCATGAGGCATCCTATGATCAGCCTTGTCATGTTAGACGTCATATTCATCGCAAACCTCGGTTTACCTGTGAACTTCTTCATCAATCGTGCAACACGCGGACTTCACCCGGTTGCATGTGGAGCGTGATGACTGGGCCATTGCCGAGTTCGGTACCGTCCAGGGCATCGGTGACGCGGTTCTGCCGCCCGGTGTCGATGCGTACCGCGCCGTCGGTGTGGGCCTGTATGGAGAGATGACCGTTCGCGGCCCACAGCGCGGGCCCCGGCGCGGTGTAGCAGTGGACACCCGCCAGCCGCGCAAGCGCGTGCACCAGTTCGGGCGTGAGTTGCGGGACGCCGACAAACACGTCGTGACCCTGAGCGGCGCGGCGTATCGCCACGGCGGGCGAGCCGTCGGTGTACGTGGCCCAGACCTCGTCGTCTGCGGCCTCGACCGTGAACAGCGGCCTCACCTTGGCGACCGGTCCCCATGCCTGCGTCAGGCCGTGTTGCCGCCCGCGCGCGGTGGGTGTCGCCTGAGCCGTCTCCACATCCGCCGGACGCGCCTTGAAGCCGGTCACGTCCGCGATGCCGCCGAGATCGGCACGATCCGGTCGGAGATAGCCCGGTGCCCAGCACCAAACGCGCACGGTCGCGCCTGCATCGCGCCGCTGCGCCGCGAACGTCTTACGCTGCGCGTCGTCCAGATGCCAGGCTGACAAATAAAACAGCAGGCGCGCCGACACTTTCCCGGCGAGTGCGTCCGCCAGCAGATACTGGCCGTAAGGCGCACCGCAGCGACCGAGCGCGGCGCGTCCTTCGTAGATGAGCGGTTGCGCCGCCGTCGCTGATCCGCCGGTCAGGTGGCACATGCTGGTCTCGTCGATGATGGCGGCGATTTCCGGCGTGAACGGTTGCGGCCTGCGGCACATGGCCTCGTCAACCGGCCTCAGTCGCACCATCTCGCGCCAGATGGCGGCATCGTTGAACCAGCCTTGGCCGGGCAGGTCCATCCACCAGGTACCGAAGCCGCGCAGCGCGGCTTGCGCGGTGTTGCGCAGCATCACCTGTTGGGTCTGCTGTAGGTTGACCAGTCCGCCCTCCTGGACGTGCTCTTGTTTGCGCGGATCAAGGTACGTGCGCGAGTCGTCCTCGTTGAGCCACAGGATTCCGCTGCGCGTCACGCTTTCGGCGGCGCTCATCACTGGGGCGGTACCCAGCCACCGGCGATCGGTATAGGAGATTGGCGAGCAGAGGATGTCGATGTCTGCCGCACCGCAGCGCAGCACCTTTTCAAGCGCGTAGTGACCGCTGGTTGGCGCGCCGTTGCCCAGTGGTCCGAACTCAAAGCCGTATCCGTAAAAGAAGAGTGTCAGCGCCTGTCCGCCGGAGCCACGGCGACAGGCCGCCGCGAGCGCCAGCACATGGTCGGCCATCTCCTCTTGCTGGAACAAGGCGAAGTCGATCAAGCGGCGTTCACGCGCGGGGTCGCGCAACAGGCCGTGGGGGTGCGCCCGCCGCGCTTGGTGTTCAGGCGGTTCGGCTGTTGCCGCATCCGGGACGCCACGCGCCGCGAGCCAGGCGCGGAAGGCGTCGCGCGTCGCGGGGTCGTAGCCGCTGAGCGGCGGTTCCCAAGAGTCGTAATAGAACCATTCGCCGGTGTTTTGCCCGCAGGGATGCACGCCTGCAAAATGGCCGGGGAAGGCTTCGCGCAAGTGTTGCGTCAGTTTCTCCAGATGCGCGCAGACGGCGGCACGGTAAGCGCGGTGCGACACGCATGAGATCGGGTACGGGGTTTGGCCGTCGTAGACCATGCGCGCGTCGGGATGGTGTTTCAGCCACCAGTCGGGGGCGTTGGCGCTGACGCGGGGAACCAGCAGGACATTGGGGTTGACCGCGATGATGCGGCGGCAGAGGGCATCGAGCGGCGACCAGTCTTGCGTTTTCTCCGGCGGTGCCCAGCAGGCCGGGGCCGAAAATGAAACCAAGTTGACACCGGCATCGCGTGCCAGCGCGATTTGCGTGTAGAACGAACCGGGCGGCCCGCCGATGCGCGAGTAGTGCCCGTTGTCGACACGGTACACGCAGGGCAGTACGCTTTGCGCCGGCGCGGCCTTCACGGCAAAGGAGCAGCGGTAGGTGCGGGCCTTGCTGAAAGTCAGGTGTCGGCTGTAGAGGTGAAAGTCCGGTCGCGCGGTACCGGCGGCAGGCGCGCGTAGCGTGACGTGCAGTGCGTTGTCGGTGAAGGCCAGCGTTCCCACCGTGTTCTCGGCACCTTGGGGCCAGACGCTCCAGCACTGTTGGAACGCGGCTTCCGATGCGAAACTGCCGCTCGGCAGCACGTCAGCGCCGGTCACCGTATCGATGAATCGCAACTCCTTGATCCAGACCTCTCCCGGTGTGTCGGCAAAACGGAAGTGGAGCGTGGCGTTGCCGGGCGCATCCCGTTCCGGTGTGAGATCGAACTGACATGTTGACCAATCGGCATCGGCCCGGATGTTTCCGCTGTTTTCGGAACCCCAGAAAAAGCGCGGCGGCACTGGAGTTCCGTTGACATGGATCTGCGGTCCGCCCGGAGTTGTCGCGACCCTGACCGACAGCGGTTCGCGGCCGTACGCGGCGGCGACCCATATCAGCGCGATACTCCAGAACCAGCCCTGTGTCCGCAATCTGTTTGAGACGTTCATCGGTCCGCGCTCCTTTCGTTTTCGGTTGGGGGGTTATGCGCGCATGCTATTACGACGGGCGCAATGCACCGAATATCGGCTGGAGGTGGCGCACGTAAAGGTTTTCGGTGACGTGTTTGGCAACCACCGGCTGACAGGCGCGCAGCGCGTCCAGATAGCGCGGGCCGAGTTCAGCGGCGATCTTGAAGGAGACGTGCATGAACTGCCTGAAGTCGGAGTTGAACTGGGTGTCGGCGGGAGCGTGCTTGAGCGTCGCGGCGAAGCGGCCCGCATTCCAGCCCTCGACCTCATCGAGTCGCGGTAGGCGCGAGCGCTGCACGTCGATCACGGCTGCATACGGGGCGCACAGTTCATCGAAACGCGGCAGCGCCAGCCGGTAGATCTCTTTGGCGATAGCGAGTCCCTCGCCGCCGGACTTGGCCAGTCCGGTCAACTCTTCCAGCCAGGTGGTGCCGGCGGTTTTGATATGCACGCCTGCATGGTGTTTGGCCAAGGAGTCCGCGATGGCGGGGTAGAGCGAAAACTTATCGCTGCCGGAATGCACGCTGAGCTTGAGCGAGGCGGGCAGCCCGAAGCGTCGTGCCGCCTCGCGCACCACGCAAACATTGGCGTCAAATTCAGCC
Source organism: Verrucomicrobiota bacterium (assembly GCA_022704125.1). Classification (GTDB taxonomy): domain Bacteria; phylum Verrucomicrobiota; class Kiritimatiellia; order RFP12; family UBA1067; genus DUPH01. Next base: position 17,705 of record JAKJHA010000012.1, read on the forward strand.
GCGAACTCCTGCGGGTCGCCCACGTAGTCGACACCTTTATTGAAGCGTCCGGAGAACTTGGGCGCGATCGTCTGCGCCGGTATGCCTTCGGCCGCCACGGCGGCGAGGATCACAAAGAGCATCTCGGGGGTCTGCGGCAACTCGGCCTCATCCATCGAAATCTCGGTCACAAAGTTGTCTGCTCCCTTGATCTCCGCGATGTGTCGGTAGAGTCGTCCGGCCTGGCGTACCGCGAAGAGCGTGCTGCGCAGGCATTCGGCCAAATGGTGGCGTGTCAAGGTCAGCGGCTCTTCAAGCCCTTTGATCACATGGGTACCGATCAGCGTCTCGTGCCGTCCAATGAATGCGTAAATTTCGCTCTCGCCCAGAGTCTCGCCGATATAGTCCGCGACATCTAGCGTGAAGAAGTCCGAGGCCTCGATGAACGGATCGACATTCTTCAGGGTGATGTGGTCGGCGTCCACGAAGTAGGGGGCCGACCAAGCAGCCTCGCGTACCGCCGCGTCGGCTTCGTCGCGCACGTCCTGCGGCTTCGTGCCGATCAGGGTGTGTTCCCGGTTTGATTTGTTCCAGACCGGCACGACGGTCACGCCTTCGTGCTCGGCCAGCAGGCGAAAGGCTTCGAGTTGGGCTGTACCTTGCTGACCGAACCGGTCGCCGATACCCATTGAGTAGGGGGCGAGCTGTTTCATGGTGATTCTCCTTTTCTACAGAGGTTCTTGCAAAATCTCTTGCTTGCAGGTGTGGCACGGGCATCTTGCCCGTGTTTCATGGGCGGGACGCCCATGCCACGAACGCTTGCATCGCCGCTAGGCGGCGCGAAAAGTGTGACGCGGGGAACGTCGGGCAGGTCGCGCAATCGTTCGCTGACTGTGCGCGTGTCGCCCGGCAGACGGGTCTCCGGGCACAGATCGGCAAGCGGCTGCAACACGAACCGGCGTGTTCCGGCGCGGGGGTGGGGCAGCGTCAGTTCGGGATCTGCTGAGCGGATATCCCCAAGTGTGATGATGTCGATGTCAATGGTCCGCGGCAGGTTGCGTACCGCGCCGCGCGTCCGCCTCAGTCGCTGTTCGATGGCGTGCATGCGGCGCGAAAAATCCTGCGGCTCAAGTGCGGTTTCAACAATGACGATCTGGTTGAGATAACGCTGCTGTGCGAATGCGTCGGGAACTTCGACGGGGTCGGTCTCGTAGACCGGCGAACACGCCCGCACCGTGAGCGCGTCTTCGGTGGCGAGTGCCGCGCGGGCACGGGTCAACCACAGCAGACGATCTCCCTCGTTACTGCCGAGCGAGAGGATCGACTCGCGAAGCTGTGGATGATGGCACACGTTTCCTCACACGGGTTCAAAGCCGAGCACATGCCGCATCGTGTAGATGCCGGGTCCGCGGCCTTGGAGCCAAAGGGCGGCGCGCAACGCGCCGGTCGCGAACGCCTCGCGGCTGTTGGCGCGGTGCGTCAGTTCAATCCGCTCCTCGTCGGCTACGAACATGACGGTGTGATCGCCGACGACCGCGCCGCCGCGCAGGGCGTGGATGCCGATCTCGCCGCGCGGCCGTTCGCCGGGCATGCCCTCGCGTCCGTAGCACGCGACCTCTTTGAGATCGACGCCGCGGCCTGCGGCCAACGCTTCGGCAAGTCCGAGCGCGGTGCCGCTTGGCGCGTCTTTCTTGAGACGGTGGTGCATCTCAACAATCTCGGCATCGTAGTCGGGGCCGAGAACTGCGGCCGAGCGGCGTACGAGTTCGAACAACAGGTTCACGCCCAGACTCATGTTGGGCGCCCAGACGATCGGGATTTTGGCGGCGGCCTCGTGGACGCTCTGCTTCTCGGCATCGGTCAACCCGGTGGTGCCCAGCACATAGGCTTGGCCGTTTTTCACAGCGTTTGCAAGATGGTCGGTGACCGTGGTGTGGAAGGTGAAGTCGATGACGGCTTCGGCCTGTCCCGGCCACTGGTCGGTATAGCAAAGGTCGTCGGGGATGGCCTCAACGTTCATCAATGCACCGCAGACCGCCTTCACACGCGAACCGATCGCCGGATGGCCCGGGCGCTCGGTGGCCGCGACGATCTCGCACTGTTCGAACTTGCCCGCGCAGCGTAGCAGGTTTTCACCCATGCGGCCTGCCGCACCCAGAATCGCAATTTTCATCAAGATCATTTCCATGTTTAGGGATTAAAGAAGACCCAAGCTGCGCAGTGTGCGGCTCAGTTGAGCGCGGACAGCGGCCGAGGGCTCGCAGAGCGGCAGCCGGAACGTCGGGCCGACCCGCCCCATCAGCGTCAGCGCCGTTTTCACCGGAATCGGATTGGTATCGATAAAGAGATCGCGGAACAGGGGGTAGTAAGTACGATGCAACTCACGCGCACCGACCAGATCATCCGCGAGCGCGAGACGGATCAACTCCGACATCTCCTTGGGGATCACGTTCGATGCCACGCTGATCACGCCGCAGGCGCCGACGCTGATCATGGGGAGCGCCAGACCGTCATCGCCGGACAGCACCGGCAGATCGCAGGCGTTGCGGATGGCGCTGACGCGCTCCACGCTGCCGGCCGCCTCCTTGATCGCTACAATGTTGGGATGTGCCGCCAGCCGTACCACCACATCCAGCGGGATCTCCTTGCTGGTGCGTCCCGGCACGTTGTAGAGCACGACCGGCAGGCCCAACTCGGCGACCGACATAAAGTGACGGTAAAGCCCCTCAGCGTTTGGCTTGTTGTAGTAGGGCGTGACCTGTAGCGTGGCGTCGACACCGGCGTTCAGCACGTCGCGTGTCAGATCGATCGCCTCGGCGGTTGAGTTGGCGCCGGTGCCGGCGATGATCACGGACTTGCCGGCCGCAGCCTCGGCGACAGCTTCGATGACCTGGGCGTGTTCGGCGAAGTCAAGTGTCGGCGCTTCGCCGGTGGTGCCGACCGGTACAAGGCCGGTCACGCCGTTTTCGATTTGCCAGTTCACCAGATCGCGCAGTGCGGGGTAGTCGACACTGCCGTCGGTATTGAACGGGGTTACTAATGCGGTGAATGTGCCTGTTAGCGTCATAACGTCCTTCAAAAAAATGATGTGCCACAAGTATGCGACATGCGTTGGGAGAGGTCAAGGGAGGAAAGAATAAGAACGAGAATGCTGAATGTCGAACGCCCAACGCCGAAGTGATGGCGAGTGGTTAGTGGCGAGTTTTTTGGCGGACGTTACACGAATGCTGTCCCCCCCCTTTTTGATCTTGCCCGAAAGGGGGCGGAGAGACTATGATGGGACCAATGGAGTTCAACTTGTGGTCAGCAGGCAGGTGAAAGGAGGCGAACATGAGAAGTTTTGGTGTTCAAACAAGCACTCGCAGCCAGTGCATCAACATCACCGATCAGGTCCAAGAGGCAGTTCAGGCTCTAGGCATCACCGATGGTGTCATAACGGTCTTCACGCCTCACACGACCTGCGCGGTGACCATCAATGAGAACGCGGACCCGCATGTGGTGGGCGATATTCTGGCGCAGCTCGAGGCCCTCGCGCCTTGGGAGAATGCGACCTACAAGCACGCTGGCGGGAACACGGCCGCGCACATGAAAGCCACGCTGGTCGGTTCTTCCGTGCAGGTCATCGTGACGAGTGGCAGCTTGCAACTCGGCATGTGGCAGGGCATTTTCCTCTGCGAGTTTGATGGCCCCCGCATCCGGCATGTGTGGGTGCAGTGACGCACGGTTACGGCCCGAAGGCGATTCCGAGTGACGAGCCGGTGGCGATGATGTGCTTCGCCGCTGCGGCGTACTCCTCGGCGCCCTTCAGGTGTTCGATCATCAACGGCGGCGGTTCCGGCAGAGCCGCGAGCC
>JAKJHA010000209.1 GCA_022704125.1 Verrucomicrobiota bacterium
CCCAAAAATCTGCGTAAATCTGTGGATGAAAAAAACCGAGCAGTGCCAATTCCTAAATCCTAAATCCTAACTCCTAAATCCTAACTCCTAAACTCTCCTCACTCTTTCGCGCCACGCGCAAAAGAGTGGTGGGCGCGGAGGGGGTCGAACCCTCACGCCTTGCGGCACAGGAACCTAAATCCTGCGTGTATGCCAATTTCACCACGCGCCCGTAACTTGTTTCGCTCCTTTATACAAAATTGGGCGGAGTCAGTCCACATAGTACTTCCTGATCAGCGCCTCGAAATGCGGGTCATTCGCCACGTCGAGGATGCGCATCTCGCGTCGCGCGTTCTCCACCGAGTCGGAGGCGTGCGCAGCGTTGACCATGATGTTGGTGCCAAATTCGCGGCGAATCGAGCCGGGCCGCGCCTTGGTCGGATCGGTGGCACCTAGAATGTCGCGGATCTTGGTCACCGCATCAAGACCCTCATATACGATCGCGAGGCACTCTTCGGTACCGGGCAGGATGCGCTCCTCGGGCAGGCAGTTCGACGGACGGCGTCCGGTCATGAACTCCACGATACTCTCAAATTCGCGCTCGGCAAAGGAAGGCGCCAGCTTGTCGCACAGGTCGTCGAGCGGCGCGGCGTCCACCGGGAAACCGAACTCGCGCGACAACGCCTGCGCGGCGCGGTCTGCCGCGAATTTCTTGAAGACCTTCTTGAGCCCCTCGCGCACCGGCCCGTAAAACTCCTCGGCCTGCGCCACCGACATGGAGAACTTCTTCACACCCACAATGCGCAATCCGGAGTTCGAGAGCAGATCCATGATGTTGCCGGCGCGCAACGACGGCTGACGCCAGTTGTCCGGTTTGAGCATCACCAGCGTCTCCTGTACATCGGCACCGCCCGGTACGTCCAGCGCACCACGCACGATACCGGCTTGCGACGCGAGATGCGGCAACCACATGCGCAGGACGTCGCCCACGACCTTCTGGGTGGGGCCGACCATCACCGCCGGCTCAAAATAATCGACCTCGCCGGTCGTCGGGTTGTACACCAGATCGCCGTAGGTGTCGCGCACGCTCTGCCCGCTGCACCACTGCTGGCGGATAGCGCCTGTGACATCGAAAATCTTGCGGATCGCGTCGTCGCCCTCGAAGAGCAGCAGGATCGAGCGGTGCGGACGGCCGGTCGCGGCGTCCGGCGTGTAGAAACGCCGCACATAGTTCGCAAGAAGCGCGCACTTTTCCGGGTCGTCAGGATCGTAGGTCTCCAGATAGGTGGCGAACTCGTTGACCAGTTCAGCCGACGCTCCGACAACACGCGCGCCGACCAGTTTGAGATCGGTGCGCACGAGATAGCGCGCGATGATGCCGCCGGTACGCGATTTGCGGATCGGATACGGATTGATGAGGACGAACGCCAGTTCCTTCGCCATGCCTACACTTTCCTTTCACTCTGCTTCATAGTCTGCCGGATGCTGATGGTTCCCATCACGATCAATGCGACCGACATCACGATCAGGATACCGGTCGTCAGCGTCATGACGCCACCGGCCTTAAAGCCATCCGCCTGCCAAGCCCGCGCATTACGCAGGAAGAGGGTGACGACCGCAGAGCCGCTGGTGGCCATCATAAAGAGCATTGGCAACAACGTGAGCATCAGCGGACGCTTGTGGCGCAGCAGCCACAGACTGCACCCGAGCAACGTCAACGCGGCAAGCAATTGATTGGACGAGGCAAAGACCGGCCAGATGCTCTTTGCTCCGCCGCCGAGCAACAGCCAGCCAGCGGCGACCACCGCAATCAGTGTGGCGATATAGCGGTTAGAGAAGAACGCTTGGACCGCAAGCAACACTGGCGCGGCAGTGGCCTGAGGTGCGTCTTCTTCTGATTGTCCACGCGGCAGGAAAAGCTCCTGCCAGGTGAAGCGTGCCAGACGCGTGGCAGTATCCAACGTCGTCATCAGAAAAGCCGCCAGCGCCAGCGAGATAAAGACGACACCCGCATTGTGCGGCAACCCCAGCTTGTCGGTAAAGCTCGCGACACCGCCGGCGAACAGCTTGACCGCGCCCTGCTCCTTTAGCGCCGCCGTGTACTCGCCTTGCGTCATTACGCCAACCGCGACCAGCGCAATGATCGCCAGCACCCCTTCGATCAACATGCTGCCGTAAGCGACCGGGCGGAGGTGGCGTTCGCTGTCTATCTGCTTGGCGGTTGTGCCCGAGGCCACCAGTGCGTGGAAGCCGGAACAAGCGCCGCACGCCACCGTCACAAACAGCAACGGAATCAAGGGCTCGGTGCCACCGCTCGACGGGCTCACCGCATGCCAGCCGATGAAGGCGTCGAGATTCATCATCGGCCGAGCCACCAAGATGCCGATAAAACCGAGTGCCATCATGGCGTAGAGCAGATAGGAATTGAGGTAATCACGCGGTTGCAGCAACAGCCATACCGGCAACACTGAGGCCGCGAAGCAGTAGGCCAGCAGCACGATCACCCAGATCTGCCGGGCGGTCGCCGCATCGCACCCCAGCAGCTTGACGAAGTCAATCGGGATCAGCGTGCCGAAATAGACACAGGCAAAGGTCAGCGGCACAAAGATCAGCGACCCGACCAGTACACTCACGCCGCCTCGGTAGACCAGACGCCCGAAACCGACCGCCAGCACGATGAACAGCATCGAGGCCGTGCCGACCGCCGGGATCTCAACAAAGGTTTCGGCCACAATACGCAGAAACTCTGCCACGACCAGCACCAGCGTGAACCAACAGAAAAAGAGGAAGAGCATCCGCCCCCAATACCCCATCAGCGACTCGATCACCGTGCCGATCGAGCGGCCCTGATGACGGATCGAAAGGAACATCGCGGCCAGATCATGCACCGACCCGATGAGAATGCAGCCCAGCACAACCCAGAGCGCCACCGCCACCCAGCCGAACTGCGCCGCCAATACCGGCCCGACGATCGGCCCGGCGCCGGCGATACTCGCGAAATGGTGGCCGAACAAGATCGCGGGATGCGTCGGCACATAATCCACGCCGTCGCGTAGCGTATGCGCGGGCGTCGGTCGCTTGGAATCAACTCCGAGCACCCGTTCAACGATGCGCCCGTAGAAGTGATAAGCGAGATAAAACAACACACAAGACCCGACAAGCAGCAGAGCCCCGTTCATGGCTTTCCTTTCGTAACGGTTTGTGTTTGAGCTTATCGCTTCCGCTAAAGGGTGTCAACTCGCACTCTGTTACCTCACTCTCGCGTTACCGGATTGACGGAAGGCGCGTGAACATGCGAAACTGACCATCAATGGGGTCGGGAATCGCCGGCCCGGAGGAGTTTGTTCGATGGCTGGTGAAGAGTTGACCCCGATGATGCGCCAGTACCGGCGCATCAAGGCGGAGTTGCCGGACGGTGTGATCTTGCTGTTCCGCCTCGGGGATTTCTATGAGATGTTTTTTGAGGATGCGTGTACGGCGGCGCCGATCTTGGGCGTGGCCCTGACCCAACGCTCTGGAACCCCGATGTGCGGCGTGCCCTACCACGCCATCGATGCCTACCTCGCTAAGTTGATCCGCGCCGGCAAGAAGGCCGCGATCTGCGACCAGATGGAAGACCCCTCCAAGACCAAGGGTCTCGTGCGCCGCGAAGTCACCCGCGTGGTCACCCCCGGAACCGTCACCGAGGATGAGATCCTTGACGCGGCGCGCAACAATTACATTGCCGCGATCTATGTCGGCAAAAAGTTGGGACTGGCCTTGCTGGACCTCTCGACCGGTGCCTTCACGGTGGAAGCCGTGCCCGATGACGACGCGCTGGTCGAATTGCTTAAACGCTACGCGCCTAGCGAGTGCCTTATCGGACGCGAAGCGCTCGCCGACCCGCGCATACAGCGCATCCGCGCCGCAGGCGCACTCAGTACCGTCACCGACATCGACGACTGGACGTTCGAGTATGACTGCGCCTGCGACCGCCTGCTGCGTCACTTTCAAGTACACTCACTCGAAGGCTACGGTTGCGAGGGCGTGGCCGAACTGGTCGGACCGGCCGGTGCGCTGCTCCGCTATGTCAACGAGGAGTTGCGGCACGCGGTCGGTCACGTCCGCGCCCTGCACGTGCGCCACGCCGACGCCTTTCTGGCGCTTGATGAAAACACCTGCGTCAACCTTGATCTGATCCCGCGACGCGGCAAGCCGCAGGAGACGACGCTGCTCGGTGTGCTCAACAACACGCAGACGCCGATGGGTACGCGCCTGCTGCGCACGTGGATGATCCGGCCGCTGCGACAGGCACCCGCCATCGAAGCGCGGCTTGATGCGGTCGAGTGCCTGACCCGCCAGCGTCTGATCTTGAACGACCTGCGCGAAAAGCTCGCGCAGATACGCGATCTCGAACGGCTTATCGCGCGCATCGATTCGGGGCGCGGCAACGCACGCGACGTGAGAGCGCTGGCAGCATCGCTACTGCCGGTGCCTGCACTGCGCGAGTGCCTGGAGCAGACGACCGACGCACTACTGCGTGCGACTGCCGCGCAGCTTCATCCTCTGCCCGATCTGGTCGCGCTGATCGAACGCGCCATTGCCGACGAGCCGCCGGTCAGTCTCAAGGACGGCGGCATTATCCGCGCCGGGTACAACGCGGAGTTGGACGAGCTACGCGCGCTGGCCTCGGAAGGTCACGACTGGCTCGCCAAATATCAGGCCAGCGAGCAGGAGCGTACCGGCATCAAAACCCTCAAGGTGCGCCACAACAAGGTCTTCGGTTTCTTCATTGAGGTCTCCAAAGGCCAAGCCGGTGCCGTGCCGCCGGAGTATGAGCGACGCCAGACGCTGGTCAATGCCGAGCGTTTCATCACGCCGGAGTTGAAGACCTACGAGCAGAAGATTTTCGGCGCGCAGGAGCGCTCCACCGCGATGGAGTTCGAGCTGTTCTGCGC
>JAKJHA010000210.1 GCA_022704125.1 Verrucomicrobiota bacterium
TTGCCATACCCCGGCGTACCCAATCCCGCGCAGACTCCCGCCCCGCGCCCTGTCATCGGTCCCATACCCTGGGGTCCTCTACCATTTCCTCTCGGCATTTTCTTGCTCCTTTCTTTCGTGAGGCTCTTGCAAAACCTCTTACTTGCAGGTGTGGCACGGGCATCTTGCCCGTGTTTCATGGGCGGGACGCCCATGCCACGAGGGGTTTGCAAGAACCTTTTGTTTTTAAAATCGCCTTCTTCCGCGCCCGCGACCGCAGCGCATGCGCCGACGACCGCAACATCCCGGCATCGCAAACGCCGTTCCGCGCAAGGTGCCGTCCAGCCACGCTTGCATCACCTCCGCAAGCTCGCCCGACACGAACGGAACAACCGTCAACCCGGCGGCCTCCAGTCGTTCCTGCCACGGGCGCGAGATCGCGCCGCAGACCACCGTGCCCACGTCCTGCGCTTTCAGCCAGGCGATCCGCTGCGACAGGTCGGCATCCACTTCATGATCCGACTCCGCCGTGATTCGACCGCCCGCCGCATCCACCAAGTGGACCTGCCGCGCCGTGTCGAAAACCGGCGCGATGCGTTGCTGCCAAACTGAGAATACAGTTTTCACGCCAGCTTATATCGCACCATTCATGCCAACTGTAGAGACGGCGCAATAAACTATGCAACCCTTTGCCCAGCAATGTGTTACGGTGTGTAAACTTTCTTTGTGATGCCCGTGTACATGCGCATAATTGCATGGTTGTTGTTTTTTAATCATTGCAATCTTGCAATGATGCTGGTGATTAAGCGGCGGCGTGACACGGGCATCTTGCCCGTGGGGCGGCGTAAACGCCGCCGCTGGGTGACCGGCACCAGACACAGCGCGTCTCTTGTCCCTCGTCTCTCGTCACCAGTCCCGCAGTGCCGCGTTCTGTGGGCGGAGTTTACGCCGCCGCAGAGCCCCCCAGCATGCTTCTCACCGCGTCTTCCGGCGCGACCGCCCGTCACGCTCCGGCGGCTGGATATTCAGCGCGCGCATCTTACGGAACAGCGTAGACGTGTGGATGCCGAGTTCGCGCGCCGCTGCGGCGCGGTTGCCGCCGGTGCGTTCCAGCGCTGCGTTGATCGCCTGCACATCGAGCGCATCACGAGCGGTGCGCAGTCCGCCATCGGCAGACGAATCACGCATCACGCCTGTCAGTGTTTCCGGCAGATGGGCGAGCCCGATACGACCCGATGAACAAAGAATGAATGCGTGCTCAATCGCGTTCTCCAACTCCCGCACATTGCCCGGCCAATCGTAGGCCATCAACAGAGAGAGCGCTTCATTGTTGATGCCCATCACATCTTTTCCCTGCAACCGGTTGAACCGCGCAATGAACTGCTCCACCAGTAGCGGGATGTCCTCTTTACGCCGACGCAACGGCGGCAGTTCCACACGCACCACGTTGATGCGGTAGTAGAGGTCTTCGCGGAATGTCCCCTCTTGGCTGAGTGCCAAAAGATCCCGGTTCGTGGCCGCAATCACGCGCACGTCCGCCTTCTCCGAACGTGTTGCCCCCAGTGGCTCATAGACGCGCTCTTGTAGTACGCGCAGCAGACGTACCTGAAGCGCTGGGCTCACCTCGCCGATCTCGTCCAGCAGCAGGGTGCCGCCCTTGGCCAGCGCGAAGCGTCCCGGCTTGTTCTTGGTCGCGCCGGTGAACGCACCCGCCTTGTAGCCGAACAGTTCCGACTCCAGCAGCGTATCGGGCAGCGCACCGCAGTTGACCGCCACAAACGGCGCATCCTTGCGCGGGCTCAGCTCGTGTATCGTCCGGGCCACGAGTTCCTTGCCCGTACCGGTCTCTCCCTGAATCAGCACCGTGCTCGGACTGGCGGCAATGGCCGGCAGCACCTCGAACAGGCGCTGCATCACCGGGCTGCGACTGACAAGGTCGCCCGCGTGAAAACGTCCCGCAAGCTCTTGGCGTAGCGCATCCACTTCCGACAGGTCACGAAAGACCTCCGCGCCGCCGATCACCTTCCCGTCCGCATCTTTAAGCACCGCCGTGGAAATGCTGATCGGAATCCGCTCGCCTTCGGCGGTGACGATGTACGCCGACTTCCCGATGATCGGCCGCCCCGTCTGCATGGTCTGCTGCAGCGCACACTCCTCACCGCAAAGGCTGGAGCGGAACACTTCATCGCAACGCCGCCCGGTCGCTTCCTCGCGTGGTACGCCGGTGATTGTCTCCGCCGCACGGTTGAACGACCTTACGCGCCATTCGCCGTCCACCGTAAACACGCCGTCAGAAATGCTCTCAAGGATCGCGTCCGTGGCCGCGAACTTCTCCAAGGCTGCTTTTTGCTTGCTCCGTTTCATTGTGTTCAGTACCGGTGAGTTTACATCACCCCGATCAAACGTTCAACTTTCAACGCTCAAGCAATGCAACTCGCGAAAACGTTCGCCCATCAACCTTCACGCAGAGGCACAGATTTTTTACGCTCTTTGTGTTTATGAGCCAAACCGCGCTCACGCACCCACGCACTAGCCGCGCGCGGTGCGGTAGTGCGCAGCGATCTCTTCGGCAGTCAGTGCGCGCGCGTAAACCGCCACTTCGCCGCAACGCCCCTCGAACCCGGCGTCGTTGTTTTCCGCCGTGCCGCCGACCCATATCGTTTCGGCACGCGCAGGCAGCGCCTTGACCGCTGTGAGTTCGGGTGTTGTGCGCCCGTCCAGATAGACACTCACCCGCTCGCCGTCGCGAACCAGCGCCACATGGTGCCAGCTCTCTGCGGCCACCCAGTTGCGCAGCGGCACGTCTGTCTGTCCAGCGACCGCCCCGGCAAGGTCTTTGCCGGTGTGGAAGATCAACCGCCCCGGCGACCGTGCGGTACCGCTGATCGCCAACCGGTCACCCGCCGCACCGCACGCGAACAGGTATCCGGTCACCGGCCGTGCGTCGTTCGGCATGCAGTTGTAAAACCAAAGCTCCACCGTGTAGGCGCGCCCCAGATCCGGCAATGGCGCCGTGAACGGCACGCCGACAAAGTGCGGCACGCGGCTCTCTTTACCCAGTCCAGGGAAGGCCGGTGCCTGCGCACCCGGCATGGCGTAGGCCGTCGGATGGCCGAACGTGCCGAGGCACGCCCCGTCCACCGCATTCACGGCACTGGGCCCGTTCCATTCGTCCATGCGCCAGAAGATCGCCGGGCGGGAGGCCAGCACGGCGGCGGCATACGGCACCACCGGTGCCGGTCGCTGCGGGCGGCGCTTTCCGTCGTACAGCCCATCCAGCAGACGCTGAACCGTCGCGATGATGGCGGGCTCGGCACCGGCCTCCAGACAACTCGAACGCGCCAGCCATGTGGTGTATCCCCCCATCGCCATCTGCTCGGGCGGCGGCAGATAACCGTCATACCCGTTGGCCAGCATCACCGTGAAGGTATGCTCGAACGGACTCTGCGCCGCGATGCGCAGTCCGGTGATCGCAAACACTTCGCAAGGAACCCCCACCATCGCCAGCGACCCGATGCGCAACGCTTGCAATTTCAGCTTCCGGGTCGGCGGCATGTCGGCCAGAATCAACTGTTCGCGCGCGTACACGCTGCTCTGTGAATCCGCCTTCTCCCGCCCGGCCTCGACATCAGCCAACACGCGCTTCGCCCACTCCGTCTTGGGAGGGCGTACCTTCAATTCCAACTCGCACTCGCGCATGTCAAGCGGCAGCCACGTCTGCCACTCGATCCGCCGATACGCACGGACCGCCGCGTTCGCCACCGTTTCAGCGGTGGACTGCTTGTCAAACGGCACCCGCTTCTCCAGCGTGTAGTCAACGAGATAAGCGTCACCGCTCACGCCGTTCGCGAGCACACCGACAAACGGCTGGCCTTCGCCGCCCGCTTCGAGCAACTCGCCCACCCGCTGCGCGAAGATGCCGAAGTAGTCCGCCGAAAGCGCTGCGGACCCGACATAGTGAATGGAGAAACTCCCGAACAGGGCCAGCGGCGAGCCATCCAATCTGCGCACGGCCAGCACATTGACATCCGGATTCATCGGCCCGGACGGCTCTTCCCAATCCGGATTGCGGTGGCCGGGATGCATGGTCGCGCGTGTGGTGAGTTCACCGAACGGATCACGCTTGATGCGGTCGGGACGGGCGATCCAGCGACGCGACTGCACCACCTCCGGCAGCTTCTCTACCGCCCACCCTACCTGAGCCGGTTCGCGCCGCTCCATGGCTTTGCTGATGCCTTCCGCGATCTTCCCCGGCAGCCAGGCGCGGTAACGCAAATCAGGATCGGTGCCCAAGATGCCGACCGACGCCGGCGCGGAGTGCGTGTGGGTGGCGGAGATGAAAATCCGTTCCGTCGGGATGCCGGTCATGCCGCTGGCCAACCGCTTGGCTTCATCCATTAACTCGCGGTCCAGCACACAGCTATCGACAACCGCCATCGCGATCTGCCCGCGACCGTCATCCAGCACCAAGCAGCGGGCGTGCAGTGGATCCAGTGCTTTTTCCGCGTAGACCGGCTTAAAGTTTCCATTCACCACGATCGGGAAATGCTCGGGCGTGATGTCCTGCGCAAAGGCTCCCGCGCGGAAAACACCCGGCCGCTGCGGAATGATCGATCCACCCCATGTGAAACGCGGTACCATCATCATCCCTGCAAGAGCCGTCCCCGAGACAGCCAGCATATCTCTTCGATTTACCATCTCTCCCCTCCTCTTCCTGAACGTGGCGGCCGACCACAACGGCACCGCCCCGGAATGTTCCGTTTGTTGACGGCGTTAACGTATCAAACCCCTCACCCTTTTCCAAGAACGCAAAAGAGGTGGGCGGGTAATCGGTTAGTGACAGGGGGGTGCAATTCAAGTGCGAGGGATAGCGGAAATTTTTTCGCATTTTTTTATTTTTGTGCTTGCATGTGCGTTTG
>JAKJHA010000211.1 GCA_022704125.1 Verrucomicrobiota bacterium
ATGAGACGGATGTGATGAGCGCGGCTTACCGTGCGCAGTGGAACGCGCCCGAGGTGAAGACGCGTATCGAGCGCGGCATCCGTGAAAACCGTATGGCCGAGGCCGCAGTGCGTCTGCCGTCGGTCAAGCCGGGCACGGAGGTGAAGGTCGAACAACTCGACCACGCCTTTCTGTTCGGCGCCCACATCTTTAACTTCGACCAGTTGGGTGCTGACGACCTGAACCGCAAGTATAAGGAGATGTTCGGCACCCTCTTCAATTCGGCGACGATTGCGTTCTACTGGAAGGCGTTTGAGCCGGAACCGGGCAAGCCGCGCTACCTGGCATCGGAACAGGACACGGCGGCATACTGGAACGCGCTCAAGGAACCTTGGAAGGAGTTCCACTGGCGGCGGCCGTCGCCGGAAAAAATCATCGAGTTCTGCGAGTCCAAGGGTCTCGCGATGCACGGGCATCCGTTGATCTGGGGCAACACCGGCTGGAACCATCCCTCGTGGGTTTCGAAAGATCCGGACAAGCGGGAGGAGATGGAGCGCCTGTTTGAAAAGCGCGTCCGTGAAATCTGCGGCTACTACAAGGGGCGCATCCCGAGTTGGGACATCGTCAACGAGAGCGTCGATCCTGTGCCCGGTAAGCCGCGTTACGGTGTGATGCCGGAAGACTACACCTTCAAGGTGTTCAAATGGGCCGAGGAGGGCTTTCCCGCATCGGTCCGCTTCAATATCAACGACTCGTGGCGCGGGGTCTATCCGCCCTTTATCCGCGACCTGATCGCGCGCGGTGCGAAGATCGACGTCGTGGGGCTTCAGATGCACCTGTTCGGTTCACAGCCGGTGCTGGACCTCGCGGCGGGCAAAAAGATCAACCACAACAACACCTCCTGGGCACCGGCGGATGTGATCCGCTATCTGGAGGAATTGGATACGCTCGGACGGCCGATCCATCTGAGCGAGATCACAATCCCCGCGCCCGGCGAGGACGCGCGCGCCAACGCGATGCAGGCCGAACTGACGCGCGACATGTACCGGCTGTGGTTCTCGTGGCCCAGCATCTACAGGATTACTTGGTGGAATACGGTGGATGATTGTGGTGCCAGAGGCGAGCCGCTGAAATCCGGGATCCTCACGCGGCAGATGGAGCCCAAACCGGTGTTCCATACTTTGAACGGACTGATCAACGGCGAGTGGAAGACGCGCCTGACCGCGAAGCCCGATGCGGAGGGCCGCGTGACGTTCCGCGGCTTCAAGGGGCGTTACCGTCTGTCGTACACCGACGACGCGGGAACTGCGAAGAGCGTGACATTCAACTTGCTGAAAGACGGCGATGGTTTATGAGAGAAACACTTGCAAAACCCTTTGCCTACAGGCGTGGCACGGGCATCTTGCCCGTGTTTCATGGGCGGGACGCCCATGCCACGAAGGGTTTTGCAAGAACCTCGAAAGGAAGGATGAGAGTGATGAAAAAAAGTAGCGTGATGAGTGGGGTAGTGGGGCTGGCGGCTTTGGCGGTCTGTGCGGCAGAAGCGCCGCCGCTGTTTCCGTTTCTGATTTCGTATGACGCGCCGGACAACGCGGTCAACATGTCGCATCTGCTTGACGCGCCGGCCGGCCGACACGGCTTCGTGCGGGTGCAGGACGGACGTTTCGTCACGGACAAGGGGCCGATCCGCTTTCATGCGACCAACCTGACCGGACCGGCGAACTTTCCGACACACGCGCAGGCCGATGAATTAGCCGACCGGCTCGCGCGGTTCGGCATCAACTGCGTGCGGATGCACTACTTCGACGCCGAATACGGCAACTTCATGACCCCCGCAGAGACCGGCATCTTCGGCAAGGGCGGTGGACTGCCCGGCGCGTTCAGCGCGGACCCGACCAAGCCCTTCCAGTTGAATCCCGACGCCATCGATCGGCAGGATTACCTGATCGCGGCATTGAAGAAACGCGGCATCTACGTCAACATGAACCTGCACGTCGCACGCTTTCCCAAGGGGCTGAGCTTTGTCGATCCGCTGATGATCGCCTCCGAGAAGGCGTATGCCAAGGCGCTGTTGACCCGCGTCAATCCTTACACCAAGCTGGCGTATACCGATGATCCGTGTATTGCGATGATCGAGATCAATAACGAGAACGCGCTCTTCAACAACTACAACGGCGGTGTGATCGACCGCGCGTCGGCGCGCGTCACCGAGGCGTTGCGGGGCCAATGGAACGCTTGGCTCAAGAAGAAATACGGTTCGACCGAGGCGATGACCGCCGCGTGGAAATGGGTGTCGATGCCGCTGAGCGATGAGCAGGTGACCGAGGGTGCCTTTGACGCGCCGGTGACGTTTGACGGCCGGCGCTGGATCCTTGCCAAAGGATCTGCGGCAGTAACGGCAGCAGTCGAGGGCGGTGCGCTGCAAGTGACCGTCACGCGTGGCGGTGAGGAGTACTTTCCAAAAATTTTCCGTCGGGTCACCGTACAAAAAGACAAGCCCTACACCGTCTCTTTCAAGGTCCGCCGTACCCAAGGTGAGGGGAATGCCACGCTGGGCTTTGCGGTCGCGGACACCGAGGGTGGTTGGCGCTCGCTGGGCGTGCTCGATAAACTCACGGTCGGTAAGGCGTGGAAGCGTCACAGCTTTGTCTTCATTGCGGCGGACTCCAGTGACAAAGCTGAGATTCAACTCACCCGCTTCCCGGTAGGCGTCTACGAGATTGACGACCTTTCGTTGCAGAGCGGCGCGGTCACGTCATTCGATGAGAAGTCTCGCATCGAGACCGCCAGTGTGCCGCTCCTGAAGAGCCGGGAGTTCGCGCCCCCGCAGGCGCGCGCCGACTTCACGCGTTTCCTCTGGGAGACGGAACGCGCCTATTGGACCGGCATTGCCTCCTACGTGAAAGACGAGCTTAAGGCGAAGGCACCGATTTCTGGTACGCAACTCGGCTACAGTCCGCCGCAACTTCAGGCGGAGCTGGACTATGTGGATAATCATGCGTACTGGTGCCATCCGAGCGTAAACACGAAATGGGAGATCCGCAACACGTCCATGGTAAATTCACTCGGCTGCATCCTCGGTTTGGCAACGCAGCGCGTGCAGGGCAAGCCCTACACCATCAGCGAGTACAACCATCCGTTCCCGAATCAATACGGTGCCGAGGGCCAGCCGATGCTGCGCGCGTACGGTGCGCTTCAGGGATGGGACGGTGTCTTTGAGTACACCTACAACCACAGCCCGGACTTCAATCCGAAGCGCAACACCTATTTCTTCAGCATCATCGCCCGCACGGATGTGCTCGCGCATTTCCCGGCCTGCGCGGCGATGTATCTGCGCGGCGACGTACGCGAGGCGCAGGGGAGCGTGGTTGGTCGGATGGATGATGTGACGTACTTCGAGCGGTTGGTCAAGCAGCGCGCCATTTCCGCCGGTATTGGAGCAAGCGGTATCGACAGTCGTTATGCACTGGTCCACAAGGTGGCGATGGCGTTCCCAGAAGCGCTGGCGACGGATGGCCCGCAGCCCGCCACGCCTACGTGGGGTTCGGTCATCGTGAGCGACACCGGCGAGTTGACCTGGAACCGCGAGCGCCCCGGCAAAGCCTACTGGACCGTCGATACGCCCAACACCAAATTGTTCAGCGGGTTCCCGGAGGGACGCGAAGTCACGTTGAACGGTGTCAAGCTGGCGATCGGTCCGACACGCCTGGGCTGGGCGACGGTGTCGTTGACTTCGCGGCATGCGACTGGTTTCGGCGCGGATGGCGCGTCGGCCACAATCCTGCTGACCGCCACCGGCGTGGCGGAGAACGAGGGCACGCAGTTTGAAGTGCTCTCTGAGACCACGGCGGCGCTGCGCGACCGCATGCACTGGGGTGAGGGAACGGTGCTGGTCGAGGGCATACCTGCTGTCGTGACGCTGCCCTCCGCCGCAGTGAAAACACGCTGCTATGCGCTCGACGAGCGCGGAGCGCGCAAAGGTGATGTCCCGGTCGAAAGCGTGGCGGGCGGTTGCCGCATCACCATCGGACCGCAGTACAAAACCGTGTGGTACGAACTGGATATCCGTTGAGTATGTTGCGGCGCATGTCGCGTGTCGAAAAATTTTTCCGCAGTGACGCGGAGCAAACATGGAGGGAAAACGATGAAGAGAGAACTTGGATGGTTGGCAGGGGTACTAGTCGTGACCGCTGCAACACTTGCGGTCGCGCAGACACCGCTTAACCAGCAGCAGGCGCGTCCGTCGCCGGCGTGGCTGACAGGCGGTGTGATCTATCAGATCCAGCCGCGCGCCTTCACGCCGGAAGGCACGCTCAAGGCCGCGCAGGCGCGTCTGCCGCGCTTGGCGGAGTTGGGGGTGACGATTGCTTATCTGTGTCCGATCTTTGTTTCTGACGACGATATGGACCAAGCTTTTTGGAGTCCGCGTCAGAAGAAGTCGGGGATGAACAATCCGCGCAATCCTTACCGCATGAAGGATTTTTACCATGTCGATCCCGAGTACGGCACGGACCAGGACCTCAAGGATTTCGTGGCGGCCGCGCATGCGCTCAAGCTGCGCGTGATGCTCGATATGGTCTACCTGCACTGCGGGCCCAAGGCGGTCTTCATCGAATCGAATCCCGACTTCGTGAAGCGGAGTGACGACGGTAAGATCAAAAATGCGGGCTGGAGTTTTCCCGGCCTGAACTTCGCGAGCCCCGCGCTGCGCGAATACCTCTGGAAAAACATGGAGATGTGGGTGCGTGATTTCGGCGTGGACGGTTTCCGCTGTGATGTGGCGGATCAGATTCCGCTCGATTTCTGGGTGGAGGGGCGCGCGCGTCTCGAACGCATCAAGCCGGATGTCGGCATGTTGGCGGAGGGCATGCGCAAGGAGGATCAGCTCAAGGCG
>JAKJHA010000212.1 GCA_022704125.1 Verrucomicrobiota bacterium
GTCTGGAGACTTACCGCGATCCCGCCGAGCCGGGCCGGGTTTATTTCCGTATCGGAATCCAGCCACGCACCGATAAGCCGGTGCCGGTCATTGCGAAAGACATTGTCTTTGTGCAGGACGTTTCGGCCTCGATGACGGAGGAACGTATGGTCTTTTGTCGGCGTGGTATGGCGGCGGCGCTCCGAACCCTCAATCCGGGCGACCGCTTCAATGTGGTCGGGTTCCGCGACACATTCGAGGCCTGCTTTAAGGAGTGGGCCGTTGCCTCGACCGAAAACCTCGTCAAGGCGTCCGCGTTTGTGGATGGCATGCGCGCCTTCGGTCAGACCGACCTCTTCGGTTCGCTACGTTCGCTGATACGCCTGCCGCGCGATCCTCGGCGCCCGATGATCGCCTTGGTGGTTACAGACGGTAAACCGACCGCCGGTCTCACGGAGAGCGCCCAAATTATCGGCGAGTTTTCCAAGATCAACAGTGGCATGATTTCGGTCTTCATGTTCGGCGTCCAGAGCAAAGCCAATGTCTATCTGCTCGACATGCTTACTTACTGCAACCGCGGCACGTCAACCATCATGTATCAAGGTAACCGCTGGGATCTGCCCGCAGCGTTCCAGCCGGTCTATGAGGGGGTGCGCTATCCCGTGATGGGGGATATCAGGGTGGTTTTTGACTCGGCGTCGAAATGTGAGGTGTACCCTCAAAACACGCCCAACCTTTACAAGGGACGCCAATTGGAACTGTGCGGCGTCTGTCCGGATACCACGGAGGAATTGGTTTTTCAGGTACGCGGCTTGGCTTCAGACAAAGGCTATGACTCGATCTTCCGGCTTAGCATGTCGCGTCATGCTAAACTCGGGTCAGCCGCTTTGAAGCGGCGCTGGGCAAGCCAGAAGATGTACCACCTCGTGGCGGATTATTCGCGTGAGGCGCGCCAGCAAGTGATGGCCGAAATGTTGAAAGTCCATACGCAGTACGGTGTGCCGATCCCCTATGAATCCGAACTGAAGTGACCGCCATGATCTCTTACAAGCTCGTGATGCCTGAACACATGAACCAGTACGGTGTGTTGTTCGGCGGTAATCTGCTGAAGTGGGTGGACGAGATAGCGTGGATGGCGGTCAGCCTCGATTACCCTGGGGCGCGTTTTGTAACGATCGGCATGGACCGTGTCGAGTTCAAAAAAAGTGTCTCCGGCGGCTCGATCCTGCGCTTTGAGATCATCCGCCAGCGGGTCGGCCGTACTTCAGTCACGTACGAAGCCCGTGTTTCAAGGCGCGAATTGCATGAGAGCTTGGAGGACGTGATCTTCAGTACCGACATCACGTTCGTGCGGGTCGATGAAAACGGTGAGAAGATACCGGTTGTTTCTGCGTGCGACGCGCACTGTCAGACCGAGACAACTCCCCCCAACAGAGGTACAGGATGTCAGGCCGAAACAGAGAGGTGATCCGCTGCGGCATCTGCCCGAAGGCATGCCGCATCCCGCCGGGTTTCAGCGGCGAATGCCGGGTCCGGATGAATCTGGACGGGCGGCTGGTGGCGGTGACGTACGCGCGTCCGTGCGCGGTGCATGTGGATCCGATGGAGAAGAAGCCGCTGTTTCATTTTTTTCCGGGAGCACTGATTCTGTCGCTCGGTTCGGCCGGGTGCAACCTGCATTGCAAGCACTGCCAGAATGCGGATCTTTCGCAGGGCAATCCAGAGGACATGACAGCCTTTGATCTGCCGCCGGAGGCACTTCCCGCATTGGCGAAAAAGCATGGCTGCGACCATGTGGCATACACTTACAACGAGCCGCTAATCAATTACGAGTATGTGCGTGACTGCTGTGTTGCTGCGCGCGAGGCCGGCCTGCGCAACGTGTTAGTGACAGCCGGATACATCAATGCGAAACCGCTGGCTGCGTTGCTGCCTTATGTGGATGCGGCGAACGTCGATATTAAGGGGTTCAGCGAGGACTTTTACCGAGAAGTTTGCGGAGCCAGTTTGGCACCGGTGCTGGCAACCGTCCTGCGGATGCTTGAGGCGCGTGTGCATGTGGAGATCACGAGTCTGGTGATCCCGACGCTTAATGATTCGGATGAGATGCTGGACCAACTTTTCGGGTGGATGTCCGAGCATGCTGGCACGGAGATTCCCCTGCATCTCTCACGGTTTTTCCCGGCTTTCCGTATGACGCATCTGCCGCCCACGCCGCTGGCGACGCTGTTGCGGGCGCGGGAGCGTGCCAAGGCTGCGGGACTCAAGCATGTGTATGTAGGTAATGCCGAGGTGCCGGACGGCGACGACACCTTCTGCGCGGGCTGTGGCGCGCGCGCGGTGACGCGCCAGCGGTATGTGGTGACCGCTAACCGTATCAAGCCGGATGGCGGTTGCATAGAGTGCGGTCGGCCGGTCTATGGAGTCTGGTCATGACGCGCACGGCGCGCTTTACGCGTCGCGGCTTCTTGCTGTCGCTGGCGGCGGCGATGTTGTGCCGACGGCGACAAATGCACGTGTGCCGTCTGGATGACGCGCGTGTGCGACAGATGGCCAAGTGGGCGGGTTAAGCGCGGGAGGGAATGATATGCGCAGGATACTGCCGGGAATGGTGTTGATCGTGTGTGCGGTCGCGATGGTGGGCTGCTCGGGCGAGCGGTCAGGGTCGCCAAGCAAGGAGGATGTGCCAATGAAAAAAGTGATGGTGTCGCCGTTGGCGGGCCGCTGGTATCAGGATAGCGAACGCGCGTTGCGCGATGAGATCGCGGAGCTATGCAAGGGTACTTCGGTCGTACGCAAAAAAAATGTGTGCGCGGTTGTAGTGCCGCACGCGGGTTACCGCTTTTCCGGGCGTGTGGCAGCAGGGGTCTATTTGCGCATTGACCCCAAGCCGATCAACCGCATTGTGGTGATGGGACCCAGCCACTACATGGGGATGCACAACCGGATCAGTATCCCGGATGCGACGCACTTCCGGACGCCGCTTGGTGAGTTGCCGGTGGACGCGGCGTTTGTGAAGCGTGCACGGGCGCTGCCCTTCGTCACGCAGGAACCGCAGGCGCACGCGCAGGAACACAGCGACCAGATTCAGTTGCCGCTCATTCAAGCGTGTCTGGCCACCAACATCCCGGTTGTGTGCATGGTGTGCGGTCAGTTCGATCCAGGGAATCTCCTGAAAGCCGCCGCCGCGTTCAGGGAGTTGCTGGATGACCGTACGCTCGTAGTTGCGAGTTCAGACTTCACGCATTACGGCGCGAACTACGGGTATGTGCCGTTCACCAATGATGTGCAAAACAAGATCGAGACGCTGGATATGGGGATCTTCGATCTGTTTGCGCGCAAGGATCTCGATGGCTTTCTGGAGCGGCTGGATGAGACGGGTGCCACGGTTTGCGGGCGCGATCCGCTGGCGTTCCTGTTAGCGATGATGCCGGAAAATGCCAAGGTCGAGCGCACGGCTTATGAAACGTCGGGACGGCTTACGCATGATACGCGGAATTCGGTGAGTTATCTCGGGGCGCTGGTGACGGGGACGTGGGACACACCTGCAAAAAAGGTTCAGCCAGCCGTAGCGAGTACAGAAAAAATCCCCGACGAAGATTGCGATTGGCTGTTGGCTTGGGCGCGTGAGACGCTTGAAGATGCCTTCAAGAGCGGTGAACGGCGCGCGGCTTTGCGCGAGCCTGCGGCCTTGACGGATGGACTGCGCGCGGTGCGGGGCGGGTTCGTGACGCTGAACAAGCGGGGACAGTTGCGCGGTTGTATCGGCGAGATCGTACCGCGTCGCGAGATCTGGAAGGTCGTGCGCGAGCAGGCGCTCAATGCGGCGTTTCATGATCCGCGTTTTCCGTCGCTTACCGAAAAGGAACTCAATGAGATTGATATTGAGATCTCGATGCTGACTCCGCCGCGTCCGGTGGCGTCGTGGCGGGACATTGTGATCGGCAAGCATGGGATGGTGTTGACCAAGGGCGGACGTAGCGCGGTGTTCCTGCCGCAGGTTGCGCCGGAGCAGGGGTGGGGCCTCGAAGAGACGCTCACGCACCTTGCCATGAAGGCCGGGCTCTCTCCGGAGGCGTGGCGTGAAGGCGCGGAGTTCTTGGTGTTCGAAGCGCAGGTGATTCACGAGAAGGCCGGACAGAGACGGTAGTCAGTGCGATCAACGGGATGGGGATGAAATTTAGGATTTAGGATTTAGGAGTTAGAAGGCAAGGAGAGTGGACGATGAAACGAGGATTAGTGGGAGTCGTCTGTTGTCTGGCGATATGCATGGGCTGTGAATCGACGCGATCGGTGCATCGGGTAGAGGCGGTTAGCGCGCCTTGCGATTGGCAAGGCGCGCGCTGGATCGGTGATGGTCTGCCGCAGCCGGAACGCGACGAGGATTTTTATAAAGACGATCCCGCGCCGATCTTCCGCCGTCGCTTCCCTGTTACGAAAAAGGTGGATGCGGCACGCCTGCATGTGGTCGGTCTGGGCCTGTATGCAGCGTCGCTAAACGGTGTGCTGTTGCATGACGGGTTGGCGCCGCTGTGGACGCCGTTCGGCGCGCGTGTTTTGTACGACACCTATGACGTGTCGACGGCAGTTAGACGCGGCGACAACGAGATCCGAATAGAACTGGGCAACGGTTGGTACAACCCTTTGCCGCTGCGCATGTGGGGGCGTTTTAACCTGCGTGCGGTGCTGACGGTCGGGCGGCCCTGTCTGATCGCCAAACTGGACGTGCGCTACGCCGATGGCTCGCGTGAAGAGGTGGTGAGCGATACGACGTGGCAGGTCGCGACGGGTGCGGTGGTGCGCAACAGTTTGTATCTGGGGGAAACGTACGACGCGCGGCGTGAGGGCGAGTTGACGTGGCGGTCGGCGGTGGCCGTT
>JAKJHA010000213.1 GCA_022704125.1 Verrucomicrobiota bacterium
TGGCAGCCGCCTTGAGACCGCCCACGTAATTGCGCGCGACCAGATCGGCGACCAGCCGACGCCAGTCCCACAGGAAGCGGTCGGTCTGTTCGCGCGAGGCAACGACGCGCCCGCTCAAGCAGGCGAGCCAGGGCACTGGATCATAGCCGTAGGTGTCGCGGAAGATGTCGCGCATTCCGTCGGTCCAGTTTTGCGGGCCGACCTCATAACTGTCGAGCGTGATGTGCTGGAAGCCGCGTCGGGCATCTGCGGGAATACGCTTTAGGAACTTGCCGATCATGCCGTCAAAGTGCGCGGAAACCGCTTCGCGGCTCATCTTGTCGCACTCCAGTCCTTGTGCTTGCGGTGGCGTGGGGCCGCACATGGCACCGGTGGAGGCCATGCCGATGCGCGCGATTACCCAGTCGTGGCCCGCCGGTGCCTGCCAGGTGAGCGTGCCGTCCTGCGCGACGCGCGCGGTGAGGTCCACAATCCGCGTGGCATCCACAGCCGTGCCCGGAGTCGGTTCCGGCTGTTGCGGCCAGAGAAAAGCATCCACCGGCGGCACGGGTTCGGGGTACATGCGGCCGAGCTGCTTTTCCACAGCGGCATCAATGCGGGCAGCGCCGGAGAAACGCAACCCGTGGAGTACCGGTGCGCCTTCGAGTCGGCTCACGGTCAGGCGCAGGTGACGGGCGGTGACGGGCGCGAGCGAGAAATCGAACGGCGCTGCGACCAGCGGCCCCATAGCGGTGGTGAGGCGCGTCCGGTAAATGGAGATGTCGCGCAGCGGAGTGGCGGTACCGTTCTCCACCGTTGCCAGCGTACCGGCCAGCCGCACCGGAGAGTCACCAAAATCCAGCGTCAACGTTTGGAGCGGCATGGGGGCGTCAAAATAGAGGTCCAGGGTGAACGGCTTGGTCGGGAGCTTGACGGGCGACGTGCCATCTGTGCGGGTCAAGCGGGCCGCAAGGCCGTTGATCTCCGGCTCGCACACGACACGCGTGGGACGTGCCAGCGCGTTGTCTTGCGCGGGCACGGGATACGCGATCACCGCTACCTCTTGGATGGCCTTGGCGTGACGGGCCGGTTCGCCGTTGAAGGTCGTTCCGCCCGCGACGCGGGTTTCGGCACTGACGAGGTAGCGCATGCTCTGCTCGGGGGTTATCCAAGGGCCTCCCGATTGACTCCATCCCGGACAGTTGAACATGCCGACACGCACGCCGATCCGCTCGCCTTCACGGACGGCGAACTCCACAAGCTGCCACCAAGAGGGGCTGAGGATCGGCACGGTCCCTTCCGGAATGCCATCGCTGATGACGTGGCCGATGAAGGCCTCGCCGACGCCGGCACGGCGCATCGCTTCGAGGTCGGCGGTGATTCCCTTCGCGCTGACATTGTTGTTGAGCCAGTACCAATACATGTAGGGCTTGGTGCTGTCCGGTGGCGCGTCAAAACGCTCTTCCAGCGTGTCGGCGCAGACCGTGAGCGTCAGAACAGCGGCGAAGCAGGCCACAAGGGCGCGAAGAGATGTCATGTCGAGACTCCTTATTCAGACGGGAAGAGCATGTGCTCCATAAAACAATTCGAGAAGCCGGATTGTTGCGCGAGTTCGATGTGTTCCGTGCGGTCGCGCAAGGATTGAGCGCGCGCGCATTCTGCTTGCGCGAGCAACGCCTGTTTCGCGCCAGCGAGCGATGCGTTGCCGATGAAACGGACAGCGCTCTCGTCGATGCGCGGCAACAGCCCGATGCGCATGGCGTTGGCGATGCGCAGCGTGTTGCCGAATCCGCCAGCCAGCAACAGCGCGCCCAGTGAGTGAGCCGTTATGCCGACAACGCACAGCAGTGTTTCGATGCCCGCGCGGATAGCGCCGGAGGCCAGTTGCAACTCGCGGATGTCCTGTTGGGTGAGGCGAACCGCAGGTTCGCCTGTTGCGTTCCAAGCCAGAGTGACGGCCGCCTCGTCATCGACGTTTTGAAAGCGGCGTGCAAAATCTGGGGCCGCATCGTCGGGAACGCGTAACGTGCCGGTCTCATCGATGGCGCCGAGTCGCAGCAACTCCGCCACCGCATCGACCAAGGCTGAGCCGCAGAGACCGCGTGCCGGACCGTCACCGATCACATGGCAAGCCAGATCGTCCATCTCGCGCCAGACGGCGTCGATCGCGCCTGCGGTGGCACGCATGCCTTGACGGATACGCGCGCCTTCGAAAGCGGGACCGGCTGCGGTGGACGCCGTGCAAAGGCGTCCTTCGTGCTGTAAGACGATCTCACCGTTGGTGCCGACATCGACCAGCAGGGCAGGGTAGGGGAGTGCGTCGAGCCGCGTTGCCAGTAGGCTGGATACCGTGTCGCCACCGACAAAGCCGCCGATTTGCGGGAAGACCATGAGCTGCGCATCGGGGTGTGCGTGGAGCCTCAGTTCGGTCGCAGGCACGGTTTGGGCATCCGTGAAGGCCGGCGTGAAGGGGGCCTCGCCCAGCGACGACGGATCGCGTCCGAGCAGCAGGTGCTGCATGGTGGTGTTGCCAGCGACAACCATCTCGCGGATGGCGGAAACGCTCGTCTGGCAACTCTCGCTCAAGTCAATCAGGATCACGTTAAGCGTGTCGGTAGCGAGTCGTTGTAGATCGGCCAGGGCGCGCGCGTCGCGGCGGACGGCATCGATACGACTGATGACATCGTCACCACGTGCGATCTGTTGATTCATGGCGGCGCGCGTGGCGAGTTCGCGTCCGGTGTGCAAATCGAAGAGCGTGCCGGCCACGGTGGTGGTGCCGAGGTCGAAGGCGACGCCCAGATGGCCGACGGGGCGAGGGTCATGCGGCGTGTTGTGCGTGATGGTGTCGGTCAGGATTGTGTGCGGGTGGGCATCAGGTGTCGCGTCGGGAATATCCACCGTAAGCGGACCGGTCACCGGCGTGGTGCATGCCAGTCGCCAACCAGCATCAAGCTCCGCCTGTGACAGATGGGCAGACGAGCCGATCGCCGGAGCCTGACCGTCTCGCAACCGCACGCGGCACTTGCCGCAGGTGCCGTTTCCTCCGCACGGCGTTTGTACCGACACGCCCGCCTCGACGGCGGCTTGCAGAAGCGTCGTGCCGGGATCGACATGCACCGTCCTGCCGCTGGGAAAAAAGGTGACAGGCCAGGACACCGATCTTCCCCTTAAATGGCGTTGTCGCCTTCGCGATGTTTATTCCGGCACTCCGAGCAGTAGAAGAACTGCTTGTCCCAGGTGGTCTCTTCCTCGCGACCGCAGGTGTCGCAAACGCGAATCTGCTTGCGATGCTCGCTGCGGCAGGCTGAGCAGAAGAAGTCGGGGCCGGCCCATGTGGTGATCTCTTCGCGACCGCAATTTTTGCAGGTCCGGTGTTGTTCCTCACGCACCAGCCGGATTTTATGGGCATGCTCGTCGAGGAAGATCGGGGGCATGTCCTGAATACCGGGGGTCGTCAACAGCATTGCGCTGGTCAGGAACTTGCCGTCGAGATTCGTCATGCCGACGATCTGCACGCGTTTGCCCATAGTACGCACGCGCCGCAGCAACGGGATGTAATCGGCGTCGCCGCCCACCAGCGTGGCAATGTCGAACGCGCCGGGTAGCGAGGCGTAGTAAAGCATGGACGAGGCGAGTGCGACATTCACCCATTTATCGTCGGGCCGCGCATGCGGTTCGCGGCGGAAATCAATCTCAAGGATTTCCGTGTCGTACGCGCACTGCAAGGACAGGAACTCATAAAAGGCCTTCTGCTTGGCAGGATTGTACCCTTGCTTGTTCACCGGGATGGTACCGAAATAGTTGGTGCGTACCACATCAACCTCAGCATCAAGAACGTCGGCGATCTCATGCGCGATAATATTAGGAATCCGCTTGTAGTCGATTTCGAAACCGCTCTCTTCTCCCAGCGATTCAAAGAGTGCCTGACGGCTGTGGTAGAGCCAGCTACCGTCAACAAAAATCATCGTCTTGACCGACATAACTATTAGCCTTTCTGCTAGTCCCTGTGTATTTTGGCTGACGTTGCTGTGCTATGCCATACAACGACAACGCTCTAATTCCTCAAAATTATGGCAAAACCATTTGGCCCTGTCTATCAGGAAACCGCAACTTTTATGACGATTTTTTTCACCTGAGAGGGTTTTTCCGTGTGGCGCGACGGCAGATGGAGATCCTGCGGAAAAAAGATAGCGAACATACCTTTCCGCAGCAGCGTGAACCACGACTCGCCCTCGTAGAGCGCGAAATCCTTGTCGGTGTCGTAGGGGTGCGCAACTTTTTGATTGCCGAGTGGGGCGTACCCCACAAACTCCTCCCCGTCAGCAATGAACTGGATGTCGATGTACTTCCGGTGAGCTTCCAGCTTACCCTCGTTGATGGGCTTGGTTTCGTAGTGCTGCACAAGCGCGAACACCGCATCCCCCGCGATGTCGGTGCGACCAATGGGCAGGGTGTGCACATCCGGCTTCTTGAGGAAGTCGAAGGCAGCTTTGAAACGGGGGTGGAGGTTTTCGTAATAGGTACTGTTTTTTAGTGTGTCGATAACCATGTCGGGGCCTTTCTAAGTCAATGATCGCCGTTCAGGCGGTTTGGTTGAGGTAAGTGATGAGGCCGGGCAGGGCCTTGCGAATGATGTCACGGCAGCGGCGATAATCATCCAGCGTGCCGCAGAAGGGGTCGTCGACGGCCGCCGCTTGCGGGGCGTCAGGATCGAACGCCCTCAGGAGAAAGAGCCGGTCTTGCACGGAGGGGGAACGCCGGGCGAGTTGTTCGGCCTGTGACGGCGTCATGGCAATGACCGCGTAGGCATCTCGGAGCATGGTGTCGGTCACACACTGACTGCTGTGGTCTGCGAGCGATGTACCAACC